>JALGTY010000227.1 GCA_029821145.1 Candidatus Zipacnadia bacterium | reverse complement strand
GCATCACGATACCGGAAGATTGGGGGATGGGATCGGGCACGCTGAAGGATACGGTGATGGGTATCAACTACCCGCTCTACCCGTCGTTCTGCGCGCCGATGGTCTCTTTCGCCCGAGCACCCGGAACGCCGCAGGAGATAGCGCAGGTTGTGGCTCTGTGTTACCGGCCTCTATCCGCCACGCCGCCGCAGGCTCGGCCCACCGGCCGGGGCGAGGAGTGGGAGGTGACCGCTACCATTGACGGGGGCTTGATGGGGCCGCTTGCGTGCCGGTGGCTGTGTCGCAAGCATGGGAATGTCGGCTATGTAGTCAGCGCCATGGTTGGAACGCAGTACGCCGCCACCTTCGCGGAGGAGATAAACACGGCGCTGGATACGTGTCGGCCGATCAAGCAGGGAGCGATCCTGCACTACTTCCGCGAGCCGAGCATGGACGCGTTTCGCATGATACTGCCGTACGGGTGGCAATACCAGGGGCATATTTACAGCGGTGTGAACTGTCCGGCGGCCTACGTGTATAAGATCCAAAGTCCCGACGGGCTCAACGGGTGCTTCTTTTCGCCGCCCGTGCAGGGGCACATGGCCAATCCCAGCCTGGAGATGGTTGCGGGCGAAGTGGTGCTTTCGGCCCTGCGCGAGGACGTCCCTGACGTGCAACTGGAACAGTTCCATCGGTTGCCCAGGGCCGCTATGCATTTTACGCACTTCCACAGGTTCCTGTCAGCCAATACCCTGAATATCAACGCGGACACAGCCTTTGCCGACTACCTGGGCACTATCAACGGGGTGCCGATTCGGATCCGGGTGAACCTGTGGCTGAACTGGATGGCCACGCTGCCGGGCATGGCTCCGTATGGTCACGTGATGATGCGTGGTGAGTGGGCGCCGGTGGAGAGGTTCGATGAACTATACCCGCTTGCCCGGGGTGTGCAGGCGTCGCTGTGGGAGACTCCGAAGTGGCGCAAGCTGCTGCTGCAGACCACCAAGGAGGTGCTCGACTACCGCAAGGCGGTGTCCGAGCATGCCGCTGAGGAGTGGGACGCCTATATCCGCAGCGTGGATCGTATCCTCGACCCGGACACCGGGGAGTATCAGGAAGTACCCATGGGCAACGGCGAGGTGGCCAAGGACCTGGACGGGAAAATGCACCGTTTGCCGGAGGGAGGCGGGGTGCCGGATGGGATGACGAAAGTGCGAAGACAATAAAGAGCCAACCAGGGGTCAGGCTGTAGGCTGCGACTAGCCGACGGTCTGCTGGAGTGCTGTCCGCGTCCGGTGCGAGAGCTCCTCGCCGATGGCATCACGGGTCTCGGGGCTGTTGCCCTCCCAGCGCATCACCAGCTCTTCACCAGTGTTGGAGGCCCGGATAAGCGCCCAGCCGTCGGACAAACTGATGCGGGCGCCGTCCACCTTGAGTATCTCGTGGTCAGGCTCGTAAGTTGCGGCTACCTGCTCGGCGACGGCGAACTTGTGCTCATCCGGACACTCCAGCCGCTTTTCCTCCGAGGTGTAATAGACCGGCGCCTCGGCGACTATGTCCCGCAAAGACTTATCTGTGGCTGAGAGGCTCTCCAGCAGGCGCGCGGCAGCAAAGCTGGCGTCGTCAAACTTGATGTAAGGATTCCTGAAATAGCAGTGCCCGGTAGTCTCAAAGCCCATCGGCGCGGCTGTCTCGCGCATGCCCTCAAGAATGAACGGGTAGCCGCACGCGCGCATCTGCACGGTTCCTCCTCGGCTTTCCACATCGTCAATCAGCGACTGCGAGCAGCGCACCTCAGTGATGAAAGTCTGCGGGCCTTCTTCGAGTAGGCTATGACATATCGGCATGACATAGGCGTCGGGCCAGACCATCTCACCGGTGTGGTCAACCACGGCGATGCGGTCGCCATCGGCGTCAATTGCGATGCCCAGCTCTGCACCAGTGGCGACGACCCTTTCGGCCAGCGCCGTGATACTGCTGAGGAGCAGGGGGTCGGGCCCGCGGTCGGGGAAGGTGCCGTCCGGCTCCTCGAAAAGCGTTTCGACGTCGGCTCCGATATCTTCGAGCAGCCTCGGGGCGGTCAGAGTGCCGCAGCCATTGCCGAGGTCGAGCACCAGTTTCACGGGCCGCTGGAGGCTGACCTGAGAGGCAGCGATGCGGAAGTACTCGTCGTAGATGTCGCGCTGGGTGCAAGTGCCCCGGCCAGTGCGGAAATTATTCGCCACAACTGCACGGTAGAGCTCCTGGAGCTTCTTACCGTAAAACGGCCACTCGCCTTCGCGCAGCTTCACGCCATTGAACTCCGGTGGCTTGTGGGAGGCGGTCACGACCAAGCCGCCGTCCGCGTTCCATCTGCCGATGGCGAAATAAAGGAGTGGTGTGGGCACCTGGCCGACGTCCACGACATCGCAGCCGGCACTGGTCAGCCCTGCAATGGCCGCGTCGGCGAGCCCTGCGGAAGTCTCGCGCAGGTCACGTCCTACGACGACCCTGGCGCCCTGGGGCAACCAGCCGGCATACGCCTGAGCGATAGCGCGAATCACCTGCGGGCTGACCTGCTCGCCGACCGTGCCTCTGATATCATACGCCCGGAAGATCTCTTGCGAGATGCGCATTCGCTTGTCCTGGTGGTGAGAAGAGAGTGGCCTGACATACTGGCACACTGTGTGTTGCAGTTTCCATACCAGAGTCTATTTCTATTCAGCAGCTCGGATTACCTGTTTCATCGCAACTACTCATCTTGGGCTTGGAATCATGCTGTCCTGTGCTACGGGGGAACACAGATGCCGACAGGTGAGACGCCGGACCCGCTCCTTTGGAGCGGGCTAGAGCCACAAGGTGAGGGGCTGTCCTGGTGCCGAAATACAGTTCTTCGCTTACGTCAGTACTCCAAGATCAGCGGCTGGCGGACGCGGGTGAGCATCTGGCCGTCAACGACCAAAGCGAATACAGCCATGTAGTCGCCAGGCGGTACGGCTTTGTCAGAAAGCGTCATCCCGTCCCACTCTATGCGGAACGGCCCACCGCCGGCGCGTGCCCAGCGCTGCAGCACCGTGCCATCGGGCTTCTGTATCGCCCCGATAATCCGCTGCCGTGGGATCTTGCCGCCGAGGCCGAGGGTGAAGCTGACAAAGTCTGCATCAGCGGCAGGCTGGGCCGTGATCCGCACCTCCTGCGGCACTTCCGCGTCGGACGGGGAGATAATGCGTACGCGACGTACTCTCTCTGAGGTATCGCCCTGACTTGACGTAGCCGTCACCCGCAACACGTATGCGCCCGGGCCCGGGAATTCCTCGCGGTGCATGAACTGGTTGTTCTCTATAGCAACCGGTTTGCCGTTGACCTCGATCTTAGCCACTGCAGCGGGGTCGCCAATTGAGCCGCCCATAAAGACGTAATCGCGGTTGCTTACCAGCAGCGGCATGTCGCCCTCGGCAGGTTCGATCAGCACGGTCATGTGCAGCAGTTCATCGTTTTCTGCGGCCAACGCTGGCTTGTCGGTGGTGGGGCTATCCACGACGGGCTTGTCGGTGGTGGGGCTATCCACGACGGGCTTGTCGGTGGCGGGGCTATCCACGACAGGCTTGTCGGTGACCGGCTTTTCGGGAAGGTTGCGGTCGCTGATGGTGGTTTTGGGTCCGGCGGCAGTGGGTGTGGCTGGCAAGTGCGGCGAGTACTGGCCGCCCCCGGTTGTTTCCAGATGAGGTGGGCTAAGGGCGATTTGAACCGGAGCCGACTCGTCGGGTAGCTTGCGGTCGGTAATCGTCGTCCTGGGTCCGGCGGCAGTGGGTGTGGCTGGCAAGTGCGGCGAGTACTGGCCGCCCCCGGTTGTTTCCAGATGAGGTGGGCTAAGGGCGATCTGAACCGGAGCCGCCTCTTCGGGTAGCGCGCGGGCGGTGATCGTTGTCCTGGGTCCGGCGGCAGTGGGTGTGGCTGGCAAGTGTGGCGGGTATTGCCCACCACCGGTGGTGTCCAGGTGGGGCGGGGCGAAAGCAAGCTCGACAGCGGCCGGTTTCCCGGGTACCTTGCGGTCGGTGCTTGTGGTCTTCGGTCCGGCGGCAGTAAGTGTACCTGGCAACTCCAGCGGGTATTGGCCGCCGCCGGTGGTCACCAGATGGGGCGGAGCGGAAACGATCTCAACGGCGGCCGGCTTTCCGGGTAGCGTGCGGTCGGTGCTTGTGGTCTTGGGTCCGGCGGCAGTGGGTGGGCCTGGCAACTGCAGCGGGTATTGGCCGCCGCCGGTGGTCACCAGTTGGGGCCGGGCGAAATCGAGCTCGATGGGCCGCGGCCCATGCGTGGGCTTGGGGAAGGCGACTGGTGCCGGCGGAGTAACCGTCTCGGGTGGGGGTGTCACTGAAGTGTCAGGTGCCGTGGTGGTGTCCGGGTGCGGTTGACCGAGGACCGGCACCGGTGGAGTAGGATCAGGAAACTTAGTCGTCGTGATGGGCAGGCGCTGGTCGGAGGCATAGGCGATCTGCTTGAGGTTGTTCTGACCGCTTGAATATCGCGCATTCTCCTGCGCACGCGCAAACACTGGAAACAGGATCGCCGTCAGGATCGCGATGATCACCAGAAGTTTGATACGCGTGAAGCCGGCTTTTCTGCGCTTCATCCTCGTTCCCTTCCAGGATGATACTTGACACTTCGGCAAACACAGACCGATATTGGTGAATAGTTTCGCCTTCGGTGGGGGATTGTCCTGTTGCCGAGACACATTTCTTTGCTTAGGTCAGTAGTCCAGGTTTAGCGGCTGGCGGATGCGGGCGAGCATCTGGTCGCCGACGAGCAGAGCGAATACAGCCATATAGTCGCCAGGCGCTACGGCTTTACCGGAAAGCGTCACGCCGTCCCACTCTATGCGGAACGGCGCGCCGCCGGCATGCGTCCAGCGCTGCAGCACGCTGCCGCTGGGCTCCTGTATCTCCGCGACAATCCGTTGGTGCGGGATCTTGCCCCCGGGACTGAGTGTGAAGCTGACGAAGTCGGTATGAGGGGCAGGCCGAGCTGTGATCCGCACGTTCTGAGGCACTTGCGGGTCGGAGGGGGGGATGATACGCACGCGACGTACTTTCTCCGAGATTGCGCCCTGATTTGATGTTGCGGTCACACGCAGTACGTAACCGCCAGGGCGGGGGAATTCTTGACGGTGCAGGAAACTGCTGTCCTCTATGGTGGCTGGCTTGCCGTTGACCTCAATCTTGGCCACTGTAGAGGGATCGGCAATTGCGCCGCCGATGAAGACATAATTGCGGTTGCTGACCAGCAGTGGAATGTCGCCCTCGGCGGGTTCGATCAGCAGACTGATGTGCAACGGTTCATCGTCTTCTGCGGACAGCGTCGGCTTGTCAGCGATCGGCTTGTCGGGAAGCTTGCGGTCGGTTGCTGTTGTGTTCTGGCCGGTGGCAGTGCCTGCGCTGGGCAATTGTGGCGAGTATGAGTCGCCGACAGTTGCAGTCACCTCGCCTGGCGCGACATCGGGCTGGGACGGCCCAGGTGTCGGATTGGGGAAGTTGACTGAGGCCGGTGGAGTGACCGCCTCCGTTGGAGCGG
>JALGTY010000226.1 GCA_029821145.1 Candidatus Zipacnadia bacterium | reverse complement strand
GAAGGCAAGTCAAGTCTCACTATCAAGAGCATCGAGAAGTTGAATAGTAAACGCTATCTCATCACACTCGACGGCACACCGCATCTGATTAAGAACAGCCTGCTCGTCAAGTCCGTGCAAAGCGACAGCCTGGTCATCGAGCCGCCACCCGTCCTGGCCGGTCATAAGGTGGGACACTTTAGCGTGTACCGCAAGGCAGGTCATGGCAAGGTGCATCTGCTCGGCCCGCTGCTGCGCATCAGCCGAAGCAGCGTTCTCGACGAGTGGGGCACGTACATGCGTACGCACTCGACGGTGCACGTCGCCGGAGCCAACGCGCTCAAACCTGATGATGAGATCGCGCTGTCGCTGCTGTGCACCAGCGAAGACCGCTTCATCATTCCCAACGTGGGATTTGTTGAGCAATAGTCCGATATGGGCAATCCCGGCCTGGGCAAGCGAGGCAGGAGTGGCCCTGCAGACGGGCGAAACTCCACGTCGTGGAGGTCGGTGGGTCGGCCGCCGTGCCTGATAGCTCTCAACCACGAGACGCACAACAAGGAGGAATCCACAAGGTGATACTCACAGCAGAGGAAGTCAAGCAGGTCGCGAAGGCGATGGGCGCTGACATCGTCGGCATCGGAACACCTGACCGCTGGGATGGGGCGCCGGTGCAGATGGACCCGCGCCAGATCATGCCTGAGGCGAAATCCGTCATTGCTTTCGGCTTCCGCATTATGCGCGGGAGCCTGCGCGGCGTCGAAGAGGGCACATTCTTCAGCAACTACTCGTCCATGGGCTACGGCGGCCTCAACTGGCTGTACATCCCGCACACCATGATAAACATCGCCAAGTACATTGAGGACTACGGCCATGAGGCGATTCCACTGGGCCATCTGAGCCCCTGGCGTGGGATTGACAACGAAGGCGAGCTGCGCCCGCGCTACAGCCGGCCGGTCGAGCCCGGCAAGGCCGCCCCGGACGTGATGGTTCATCTGCGCATCGCTGCGTTTCTGTGCGGGCTGGGTGAAATCGGGTACTCGAAGGTCTTCCTGACCCCGCAGTTCGGCCCCCGGCAGCGACTCGGCGTCATGCTGACCGAGGCCGAATTGGAACCTGATCCGATCTACGACGGTCCAGCGTTGTGCGACCGGTGCATGAAATGCATCGCCGAATGTCCGGGCGACGCCATCAATCCTGACAAGACGGTCAAGGTTACCGTCGCCGGACACCAACTCGAGTGGAATGACCTCGACTGCGAGCGCTGCGGTATCTACTTCCGCGGCGGTGTCTATGCCGACGAGGGGGAGACCGGGGAGTACATGAGTGCGCAAGGGCGCGATGACATCAAGCCCGGCCCCATCTCGCCGTTCTATCAGAAGCCGTATAACATATACGAATACGGCGAGGCGATATGCGGTGCAAAGGGCTGCATTCGCGCCTGCATGATCCATCTCGAGGAGCGGGGCGTCATCGAGAATAAGTTCCAGACGCCGTTCCGGCGCAAGAAACTCTGGACGGTGGACTGGTCGCAGGAACCTGAGACCGCGATACCGGCGAGTGAATAGCGCCCCGGGATACGCTTGTCTGTGTCTGCTCTTCGTTGCATGAGAATTCAGGAGGCTCGCCCATGCAATTCGCTGTCGGCTACCAGCTTCCCGACGCCGAAGATGAGTCCCTCGTGGAGATCATCGCCAACTACCGGGAGGCGATCGCGGAGGTCTATTTCCCGTGGGCTGACATGCCCTCGGGGCGAGCTGCTCTGGCAACCCGGCGCGGGTATACCGACTGGACTGCCCAGCAGCAACTGCTCGGCGACCTGGCGGCTCTTCGCGAGATGGGCGTCCGGTTGGACCTGCTGTTCAACGCGAATTGCTACGGTGGCCGGGCGATAAGCCGCTGGCTTGAGAACCAGGTCTGCTCGGTCCTGGACTACCTCGGCGAAGCCGTCGGTGGCGCTGACATCGTCACCACTACTTCGCCCTTCGTCGCGCATGTCGTGAAGCAGCACCACCCTCAGGTCGAGACGCGGGCATCCGTCAACATGCGGATCGGCACCGTCAAGGGGATGGAGTACCTTGCCGACATCTTCGACAGCTACCACGTCCAGCGCGACAACCAGCGGAATCTGGAGTATCTGGCTGAGTTGAAGTCATGGGCGGACGAGAACGGCAAGAGCCTCGTCATCCTGGCGAACAGTGGCTGCCTGGCGTTCTGCTCCGGCCAGACGTTCCATGACAACATGGTCGCACATGAGGCGGAGATAGACGAGACGATCAACGTCACTGAGTGGGAGGCACACACCTGCTGGCGGTTTCTGCAGGAGCGCGCCAATTGGGCGGCTATCCTGCAGAACACCTGGATTCGGCCGGAAGACATCCGCCACTACGAGGGCCTGTGCAGTGTAGTAAAGCTGGCCACGAGAATGCACGCGCGACCGCGGCTGGTCATTGACGCGTACGCACGTGGCAGCTTCTACGGCAATCTGCTGGACTTATGCGAGCCGGGCTTCGGGCCGGCTCTTGCGCCCTACGTCATAGACAACAGCCGCTTCCCTGCCGACTGGTTCGCACGCACGAGTTGTTGCGACGGCCGCTGCCATCGCTGCGACTACTGCGCAGGCGTGCTTGACATGGTGCTGGTCAATGCGCAGGAGGCCAGCCAACTGTAACCGCGAGCGGCTGGGGACTTTCCGCGGCGATCCCGGCCCAGACAAGTGAGGCAGGAGTGGCCGTGCCGACGGGCGAAACTTGACGTCGTGGAGGTCGGTCGCTCGGCCCCTCGCCCTTCTTCCCCACCATTTCCGAAAGGATGAGTTCTATGGAGAAACTGCGCATCGCATGCATCGGCGCCGGGTCGGCCATCGGCGCCCGTACCAGCGGCTTCCTGGAAGTCATTAACCAACTCCATGATATGTACGACCAGTTCGCGATCATGGATATCAATGAGGAGAATGCCCGGGCTGCGGCTGCGGCGTACAACATCCCGGAGGTCTATACGAATCTGGACGACCTCTTCACCAAGGGGAAGCCGGATGTGGTGGTGCGATTGACGCCTACTGACTCGGCGTTCGCCATGTGCATGGCCGCCGCCGAAGCCGGCTGTCACATCCTCAGCGAGATCCCGATCGCGTTCAGTCTGCCAAGGGCCGACGCCATCATCGCCAAGTGTCGGGAGAAAGGCGTCAAGCTGGATGTCGCGGAGAACGTCTGGACCTGGCCCCGTGAGCGGCTCAAGCAGATGATCGTGGAGGAGGGGCTGATCGGCGAAGTCACCCACTGCCGGCTCAGATACCCGTGCGGGGCCTACCACGGCTTCTCCGCCATCCGCAAGCTGGTGGGCGCGGAGGCCGAGCGGGTGCTGGGCTGGGACGGTAAGGTGCCGGTGGTGAATATGCTCAGCTACGCCGGCCAACCGATGAGCGAGACCATGTGGGACGGCGGACTGATCCGGTTCCCCGGCCATGTGCAGTGCATCTTTGAGATGCCGCCGAAGCGCCCGGTCTGGCGCCATGCCTGGGATGTCGAAGGCACGAAGGGCTTCCTGGGGGCTGTCGCCGGGACCATTGACGGGGCCAAGGGCCACCGCTATGGCGAGGCGCTGGTCCTGGATGACCCGAACACGCTGCAGCAACTCACCGATGATTTCGAAGCCGGAGCCGCCGACCGCGAACGGCACTACCCCCTCGAATGGGTCTATGGCGAACGTGACGGCCAGGAGGTGCTTGAGTGCGTGAAGGTCAACACCGACCCGCCCATCGTCTGGGAGAACCCCTACGCCAAGTACGGCATCTGCGAGGATGACGCGGTCTCGAAAGCCACGTACCTGGAGAGCCTGTACCTGGCTGTCGTAGAAGACCGGCCGCTGATCTATGGGGCGGAAAACGCACGGCGGGACATGGAGTTGTGGATCGCTATCCGCGAGAGCGCGTGGCAGGGCAATGTCTGGGTGGACCTGCCACTGACCGAGGTCACAAGCGTTGAGGAGGCCATGCACGCGGAGTTTCAGCGCCGCTATGGCTGCGATCCGCTGGGCGATGTGGAGAAGCAACTGCAGGTGGTCTATGACCGCGCGGCGGTGATGTGGACAGTGGTGGGGTGGCTGTGAGGCCCATGAGCACCAGTGAACAGCAGCGGATTGACGGGCTGCTCGCCGAAATGACCCTGGAAGAAAAGGTTGCCCAATTGACCGGGGTGACTCTACAGATGCTCTGGGACGACGAGCAGAAACTCGCGCCCGCCAAAATACAAGAGCACCTGCAGCGGGGGATCGGGCAGATTTCCCTATCCGGGGGCGCTACCGAACTGCCGCCGGAAAAGACAGCCGAGAACGTCAACACCGTTCAGAGGTTTCTGGTCGAAGACACGCGGCTTGGCATTCCTGCCATCGTTGATGATGAGTGCCTTGCCGGCTTCGTGTGCATGGGCGCAACTCACTTCCCTCAGGCCATAGGGATGGCGGCCACCTGGACGCCGGAGCTGGTGGGGCGAATGAGTGACATCATCAGGCAGCAGGCCCGGGCCGTGGGCAGCCGCCTGATGCTTTCGCCTCTGTGCGACGTGGGCTGCGATCCCAGGTGGGGACGCACCGAGGAGACGCAGGGCGAAGACCCGTACCTGGTATCGCGCATGATCGCCGCGTATGTCCAGGGGCTGCAGGGAGAGAATTTGCGCGACGGTGTCATTGCAACCCTCAAGCACTTCGCCGGCTACAGTTTCACCGAAGGCGGCCGCAACTGCGCTCCGGCGCATATCGGAGCCCGTGAATTGCGCGAAGTATTTCTACTGCCCTTCGAGGCGTGTGTCAAGGAGGGCGGGGCCGAATCCGTGATGGCGGCCTACCATGAGATTGACGGGGTGCCCTGCGCGGCGAGCAGAGAACTGCTCACCGACATTCTCCGCGACGAGTGGGGGTTTAGGGGAATAGTGATTGCGGACTGGGGTGTCGTCTCGATGCTTCATTCAGCTCATCACACCGCTGCCGACGCTACTGAAGCCGGCAAGCAGGCCCTGACCGCCGGGCTGGACATTGAGATCCCGGTCGCAGAATGCTTCGGGCCCGGCCTGATCGAGGCCGTCGAACGGGGTGAATTCCCGGAGAAGTTTATTGATGAGGCCGTACGCAGGCACCTGCGGCTCAAGGTGTTGCTCGGACTTTTCGATGATCCTTACGTGCCTGCATCCGAGGCCGGCAAGGTCTTCGACACGCCAGAGCATCGGGCCGTCGCCCTGGAAGCGGCGCGCTGCTCGATGACATTGCTCAAGAACGAGGGCGGCTTGCTGCCGCTGGACAATAATGTCAAGTCCATCGCCGTGATCGGGCCGAACGCCGACAGCACACACGCTTTGCTCGGCGATTACTCCTATTCGGTGTACAAGAAGCTCGACGGGGACGCTGTCAGGATCGTCAGTGTGGTGGAAGGTATAAGGAGTAAGGTTTCGTTCTGCACCGAGGTCCGCTACGCGGCTGGCTGTGAGGTGATGGGAACATCCACCGAAGGTTTCGCCGAGGCGGTTGCCCTGGCGGCCGAGGCGGAGGTGGTGATAGCGGTGGTAGGCG
>JALGTY010000012.1 GCA_029821145.1 Candidatus Zipacnadia bacterium | reverse complement strand
TACTCCAACAACGACACACTCAGCGGTACTACAACGAATTTCAAGGTCCAGTACCGGGAGCCGGCAGACATTCTAGGCACCGGTACGGACATCCAGTGGATCACCTGCGTACAGACCATACAAGGCACGTTTGACTTTCAGGGCCAACAGGGCGTATGCACTGGGACAGTTAGTGCCGATCTGGCCGACAATTATGGGCCGATATTGAAGGATATAGACCTCGAATTCCGGCTGGACGGTGGCTTGCTGCGATTGCACATCGTCATGTACTACATCGGTTAGAGTATCGTCGCCAGCAGCGACTGCGTCAGCAGCGCCCAGCCGTCCACCATCACGAAGAGCAGTACCTTGAACGGCAAAGCGATGGCCGGCGCTGGCAAGCTGACCAACCCCACTGACGCCAGCGTACTGCCCACTACTAAGTCTATGACCAGAAACGGCAGGTAGATGATAAAGCCGATCAGGAACGCGGCGCGTAGCTCGCTGATGATGAAGGCGGGCACGAGCGTACCCATCGGCACTGCCTGATCCGCAGCCCGCTCAGGGCTGAATTCCTCGAATACAGCCAAATCCGCCGGGCGAGTATGCCCGCCCATATACCCCCGCAGTTCCTCCACAAAGATGATGCTTGCACCATCCAACTCCAATTCACCGGCCAGATAAGGCGCGATCGCCTTGGAGTAGGCCTGCTCCATCTGCGGAGTCATCGTGAAGATGGTGAGGAAAATGGCCAGGCCTATAATCACCACCGTCGGCGGGATGTCGTTGGACCCCAGGCCGGCGCGCATAAAGAAAAGGACGATCGCGATGCGGGCGAAGCTGGTGACCACGGCCAGCACCGCCGGGGCCAGCGCGATGGCGGCAAACAGCAAGAGCAGTCGCGCATAGCTTCCCGACTCCCCAGACCCAAAATCAATGCTTATCCCTTCCTGAGCCGCTACAGGCTGGGCAAGCAGCCCACCGGCCGCAGCCAGAAGTGCGCCCCGTAACACATGTGCCTTACCCCTCAGGGAGCTGGTCATCAACCTCTGACCTTTCCAATTCGCCTATGAGCGCCACACTTTCCTGTGACCACGCGATGACGTAGGCGCGTCCCTTCAGGCCGACTAGATAGATGCGTCGGCCCTGGTCCACCGGCAGAACCTGCAGCAGTTCAAGCGGCCCTTCGCTGACCGCACCCGGTGCCGGCCACGACAGCTTCTTCAGAGCATAGTAAGTGAGAAGAATCAATACGATGACGATCAGCAGACTGGCCAGTGCGCGGAGCAGATAGTACGCCGACCCGTGCGCGGCCAGCGGCGCGTCTGCCTGGCACCAGGCGGGCGCTGCACTGAGAAGCAATATAATGACTGGGCCGATTCTAGCTCGCATCATTCCCATGAACGTGGGGCAGGCTTCCAGCCTGCCGCCGTCTAGCCCGAATAATTCAGAAGACGCGTGGCTCGGCCTGACCTGCGCTTGGCGCAGGTCAGGTGAGAATGCGGAAGCATTCTCAGCTTCCAGCCCGAGGTCGTTGGGATAATTACACTGTGTCATTCGCTGCCGCCCTCCGTAACGATCTCTACGATCCGTAGCCCAACCTGCGAGTCGATTGCGACCAGTTCGCCGCGTGCCACCAGCTGGCCGCCAACCAGCAGGTCAACCAGTCCCCCGACCGGAGCGTCGAGCGTCACAACGGTGCCCGGCGTGCAGTCCAGGAGCTCCCGCAGACTGATCTTCGCACTACCTACGCGCACCTCCACCGCAAGCGACATATCGCCCAGAGCCGCCAGGACCACGGAACTCAGCGCGCTGCTTTCACTCTCGGCACCTTCACTGGCACTCGCTCGCCCGTTGGTATCCCTTTCGTCAGTCATTGCCTGCCTCCTCAGTGCTCTGGGCACTTCTACGCCATTGTATCTCGGTTATACGCACGGCCCATTGCGACTCGTGGCTTCCCAGTCTGCCCGCCGCCACAGGTTGGCTGCCCACCCGCAGTTCTACGGCGGTGGTCAGGTCACAATCGAGAGCTACCACATCACCCACTTCCAGTTCAAAGCTCTCACGAAGCGCCAGCGTGCCGCCGTTGATGATGGCCTCGACAGTCGCTGGCAGGCCGCCCAGGGCCGCCATCTCCGCTCTCACCCGACCTCCACGCAGTGCGGCCTCGGCGCGAACTAGCTCGCGCAGTGCCTCCCACGGCACTGCCAACTGCCACGTCCCCTGAGCGGCTCCCACGGTCATGGAAATGTTGAGCAGCACCGCCGGCCCGCTGCCAAGTGTTCCGAGGTCGGCTTCGCCGGCGCTCAGTATCGCGCGGTCATGCAGGTTGGCGACCTCCTGCATCCAGTTCACCACCGGCCGCAGCCAGGCGATAAGCACCTCGTAATCGAGCGCATCAAGCGGCTGTTCAGAGCAGCTATCATATCCCAGACACCGCCCCACCACAGAGACCGCCAGTGGCATTGGGATGGCAATCCGTCCTGGAACCGGGCCCCAGTGGACCGCCAGCCATGCTGCGTCGGGTGCGTGCTGCCACTGCTCGACGCTGGACAGGATGCTGGCTGTGGAGTTGATTTGGCGGGCGAGCAGGCCGGCTCTTTGTGCAAGCTCGGGCCCACATGCTGCGGCCATACGCTCGGCCCAGCGCTGCAAAGCCAACCGGTCCAGATGTCCGGGCGCGTCGGCGCGCGGAATGGCAAGCGGCCGCACAGTTTCAGTTGTCTGTCTCATATCACATCGTCTCTTCCGAGGCGCGATATGCCGGCGCGCTGGTCGGCCTCAGCCTGCTGCACACTTTCGGCGCGTCTTTGCTCGGCGCTGTGCGCGCCAGCCAGCAGCTTTTCTACTGCACGCTGGCGGCCCGAACTTTGCACCAGGCGTCTCTTCTGCAGCGCCAGGGCGATTCTGAGCTGTTCCTGGCTGGCGGCAAGCTGCTTGCTCTCAGTGCTTGTCCTGCCCAGGTAGGCTCCGCGCCATCTAAGCCATGCCACGGCGTTTCTGTGCGGCGGCTCGGCCTCCGCAGCCGCGGTCTGGTCGGCGGCCAGGCGTCTCTGGCGCGCTTGCACCCGGCGCATGGTCGTCTCAGAGGCCCGCTTGGCGAACTCAAGCCGCTTGTGCTCCATCGCGAAGTGTCTGGCCAGACGCGCAAGCCTGCTGGCTTCTTTCAAGAGCTCATCACCTGCCGGCGATAATTTCTTCGGCGGCTTCGATCAGTTGCTCCAGACGCGCCACCGCATCAACCGGGGCAGCCTGCTCCTCAATGCTCTGGCTCAGGAATTCCCGCATCTGTGAATTGATGGCCACTGCTGCGTCCACCCAGGGGTCGCCGCCTGCCTCGTAGGCACCGACGGCAACCAGGTCCTCGATGTCGGCATATGTCCGCAGCAACCGGCGAGCCATTTCACTCAGCTCCCAGTGCCCTTCGTCCACCACCTGCACCATCGAGCGCGAGATACTCGCATTGACATCTATGGCGGGGTACTGGCCCTTCTCAGCCAGATCCCGCGACAGCACGATATGGCCGTCGAGAGTTGCGCGCACGGTATCAGCCACCGGCTCAAGCATGTCGTCGCCCTCGACCAGCACCGTGTACATGCCGGTGATGGTCCCGTCTGCTGACGGCCCGGCCCGCTCCACCAGCGCCGGTATCATCCCGTAAACCGAGGGCGGGAAGCCGCGATTGGCCGGAACCTCGCCCGCGGCCAGTCCCACTTCCCGCTGCGCCCGTGCCAGCCGCGTAATGGAATCCATCATCAGCATCACATGAGCGCCTTGGTCGCGGAATTCCTCGGCTATCGTTGTGGCGGCAAAACCGGCCTGCAAGCGGACCAGAGCGGGCTCGTCGGCGGTGGCGACCACTACGACCGATCGCTCCAGGGCCGGGCCCATTTTGTCTTCGACGAAGTCCAGCACCTCGCGGCCGCGTTCGCCCACCAGCGCGATGACATTGACATCGGCGCTGCTGTTACACGCGATCATCCCCAGTAGCACGCTCTTGCCCAGGCCGCTGCCCGCAAAGATACCCACTCGCTGGCCCCTGGCACAGGTCAGCAAAGCATCAATCGCACGGATGCCAAGGTACATCGGCTCTGTCATCCTGGTCCTCTCCATCGGCCGCGGTGCCTCGGCATATATCCTGCGCCGACGCGCGGCATCCAGCGGACCACGTCCGTCCAGCGGTGCTCCAAACCCGTCTATGACGCGCCCCAGTAACTCCGGCCCGACCGGCACGGAAAGCTGCTCGCCGCTTGCGACTACCTCACAGCCAGGCTGGATGCCACGGGTGTCGCCTAACGGCATCAGCAGCACTCGACTGTCGCGGAACCCGACCACCTGGGCGCAGACGGTGGGCCGGTCCAGCGCCGGCCTGATATAGCACGTCTCCCCTACCTGCGCCGGTGGCCCCTGGGAGACCACGGTTAAGCCGACGATCTCCTGCACGGTACCCAGCCTGCGAAAGTGCTGGGCCTGTTGCACTTTGGCCGTCTGCTCCGCCAGCCAGTTGGCGAAGTCAACCTCAACTGTTGTGTCGCGCCGCGCGCTCAACTTTATCCCCTAAGTGTGTTGGTTTTCACTATTGTCCAAGAGCCTGGCCAGTTCAGCGATCTGCGTCTCAATAGTCGCATCAACCTGCCCGTAATCGCTTTCCAGCACACACCCGCCTCGGGTCACGGAGGCATCGGCGACGATCTCGAGTTCGACCATCGGCGGCGGCGCCCACTGATCCTGCTCAATAGCTTCCCGCAGAACGGGCGCATCTTCCGGGCTGACGCGGGCGACGACGCGGCCCGAGCGACCCAGCTCCCCAAGCGCAGTCTCCATCACCCGCTTCACCGCGTCTTCATCGGCGCTCAGTTCGCGCCCTACGATCTGCCGCGCCACGGCCATTGCCAGCTTCACCAGCCCGGGTTTGAGCTGCTGGAGCAGTTGATTGCGCTGGCGGCCGAAGCTGGTGACGACTTCGTGTAAGAGGCGCTGGACACGCTCGAGGCTATCCGCCGACACCTGCGGAGGATGTGGCTCCACTGGCGCCGGTTCTGCCTCCGGCTCCGCGGGCCGCGGCTCCGGTTGAGTTCTCGCTTGCGCATCGTTGGTCGCTTCCGTCAACGTCTTTCCTAAGGGCCTGATTCGACCCCCTTCGGGTATTTCATCGGCCTTGAAAACGCGAGGCAATTGCAACCCCCCTCTTCTTACCTACTATTCCTCTTCCGCAAGCATCTGCCTGATTCTTGCTGCCAGGGCGTCTGCTATATCATGGTGCATTGCCCGATCCGGCGCCGGCATCGCCGGATGGCCAACAGCTCTCAGCACCGGCCGCAGGCGGGCGGCGGTGTGTTCATCGAGTTGAGCCGCGATCGCACCGACCAGCTCCGGACGCTGCGCGCCCAGCACACGCTTGAGCTTGGAGCGTTCGACGGTGGCGAGGAATGTCCACGGGCCCTCCGGAGCCGACGGCTCTCTACGCACCCGCCAAGTCGGCCTGGCTCCAAACAACCACCAACCAAGCACCACGACCAGACCCAGTGCCAGGCCGACGGCAATTGCCGCCGTTCCGGATAGCGTCTGCACCAGCGCCGTCGGTTCTGCTTCGGGTTCCGGCGCGAGTGCGGGAGGTATGGCATCGCGCCCATTGTCAAACAGAATGTGCCCTTGTCTGTCTGTGATGAGGATTGCTTCCGTGGTTAGTGCCGGCTCAAGCTGACTCACCAGGGCCACGACTGTCTGCGAAAGTTGCGCCGACCAGGCTTCCTCGGCGGTAAGTTCGAGTTGCACGGCGGCTGCAGGTGTCTCGGCCTCACCGGTTGCCTTCCGCAGGCTCACTCGCGCCGAGACGATTGCATCCAGGTCGGCCAGCACGGCCTCCAACTCAGCGGCCTTTTGCTGCATTTCATATTCGGATGTCCCGGGAATGGCGGGAGAAAGCCTGAACATGTCGGGAAATACGGCGCTTGGCCGCGTGGCTCCGGAGCCGCTTTGCGCCCACACTGGCAACGCACTTGAGATGCCGACAACGAGCAAGAGACACCACAGGCAAAGCGCCATAACGGTCCTGGGCAGACGCCCTCGCTCCATGGCGACACGCAACACCCGGCCAGATGCCACGGGAGACCTACTTCGCCCCCAGCCCACCTGCATACGCAACTTCCCCTCCCTGCGAGCTGAAAAAACCGCAAAACATGTGTTGCACTATTGTTCTTCTCCCATTCAACCGAATCCTTGTTCAGTTGCGCTTTTTGCATGTCTCCTCATTTCTATCGCAAGAACTCTATCATAGTTGCGGCCTCCTCGCGGTCCCGGACTTCCCGCCAACACCCTCATCGCAGGTGATTGCATCGCGGTTGCAGAAATGATATAACTGGACGAACCTATTGAATCCAGGAGGGGACCGGCCATGACAGTCCTGACGAGATGGGCCCTGGCTCTATTTGTCATCGCTGCAACGGGCGTCGCATGTGCAGGCGACGACGCCAATCCCTGGGAGCACCCGGGGACGACTGCCGGTGAAGAGATTATCGGCCCTGATGGCGGGACGATGGTATGGGTGCTACCGGGACAGTTTAAGATGGGCTGCGATGACGTTGATGCAGAAGATGACGAGAAGCCCGTGCATCTGGTGAAGATCACCAAAGGGTTCTGGTTGGGCAAGTGTGAGGTGACCAATGCCCAGTATCGCAAGTTCTGCGAGGCGACCGGCCGGGAATTCCCGTCGGGAAGCGACCAGGGAGACGACCATCCGGTGGTTAAGGTAACCTGGTTTGATGCGATTGCTTATTGTGAGCACTATGGGCTGTGGCTGCCAACGGAGGCGAAGTGGGAGTACGCGGCGGCTGGGCCGGAGAGCCGGAAGTATCCCTGGGGCGATGACTGGGATGGGAAGAAGTGCTGTTATCAGAATAACAAGGGCCCCGGCGGCACCACGTTCCCGGTGGGCAGCTTCCCGGAGGGCGCCAGTTGGTGCGGGGCTTTGGACATGGCGGGGAATGTGTGGGAGTGGTGTGCGGACCGGTATGGAAACAAGTACTATGCGCAAAGCCCCGAATCCGATCCACAGGGGCCGCCCGAGCCCGCATATATTCTGGTATTGGGCACTGTCCCTGTTGGCAAGCGCCCGGTGTTGCGAGGGGGCTCTTGGGCCATTGGCCTGCCTGGGTACTTCCGCTGTGCCTACCGCTTCTACTCCGACTCCCCTGCGTACCGCTTCGACCCCATCGGGTTTCGTTGTGCTGGAGGACTGTGAGTCGTTTTGCACTTCGCTGTCTTACCCTATTGACACTTCGCGCCTGCCATCGCCAGAGACTAAGAGGCAATCAGAATGGGTATAATCAGAATGGAGGCAACAGCTCTACCGGCAACCGCTGCCGTATCGTGACGACGTAGGACAGGCCCGGCACACGCAGCATCTGGAACACAGACTGCAGCAAGGCAAGCAGACTAGCTATGAGCAAGACTAGGGGCTTATCAATCCTGGCATGTCCTTCCCGGCACCTGGCGTTGCTGGGCACGTTGCTGTACCTGGGCGTCATGGCGGGCGTTGGGCCGGTATTATGCAGTGACGGAGTCGCTGTCACCGTGCCGGCGCTGCCGCTGTTTGGCAACTCCACCCCAAACCGCTCCCCGCATGTGGCGCGCTCGTGGCATCTTATCGGCGGAGTCGGTGTCAACGTGGTGACCGTCAACACCGCGGCCCCAACTGTGCGTGTAATGCCCGGGTTCGCCCGCCGTGCGGACCCGAAACGAGGTTATTTTCCCTGGGCGAATTTCTACCGGATCGTGGCCCGCTACCAGCCGCGAGCCGCCATCAACGGCACGTACTTCCACCTGCAAAATGGGCAGCCGACCGGCACCATCGTTCGCTACAGCCAGTACCTGTACCAGGGCCGCTACGGGACAGCGATCTGCTTCTATGAAAACGGGGAGGTCCGGTTCCGCTTTCCCGACGGCATGGAGCAGCTTAGCTTCAGTGGATGCCGTCACGCCATCTGCACGGGCCCGACGCTGGCGCGTGACGCCGGTCTTTACCTGCATCCGCGCGAGGAGGGTTTCACCGACCCGGCGGTGCTGGGCAAGGCCCGCCGCAGCGCCCTCGGCCTGACTTGCAGCGAAAAACTCATCCTGGTTACGGTTCACACGCCGGTGACGCTCAACAAGCTGGCCCATATCATGTTGCGGCTGGGAGTGCGCCATGCTGCCAATCTCGATGGTGGCTCGTCCTCTGGACTGTACTCCAACGGCATGTTCGTAACAGTGCCACGCAGGCAACTAAGCCATGTGATACTGGTCTATGACTAACCCGGAGTGCTCGTGAATGGCCCAATTCATTGCATACCCGCCGAAGAAGCCTTCTGGGTCGCCATCTGTTTGCTGGGAGAGAAAATAACGACCCGCCTCGATAGTCGAGGCGGGCCATTTCGTCTCATAAATTACGGGGCAATGACGTGCAGTCAGTTGGTGACGGCTACGGGCTCCTCCTGGATCTCGACCGTCACTTCGCCGTCGTCATTTATGTCCACGCTCAGCCGGCCAGTGTACTCTCCTTTGTCCTCCTCCAGCAGACGTTCGGCCACGGGATCTTCTATGAACTCGCGGACAGCTCTGCGCAACGGTCGAGCGCCCATGTCGGGATTATAGCCTTCTTCGGAAAGACGCTGCCGCATCCGCTCGGTGATCTCAAACTTCAGCCCCCTGGCGGCCAACTGCTCGCGCACATTGCGCACCTCCAGATCCACTATCGCCTCGATTTGCTCGGGAGTCAGTGTGTGGAATACCATCACATCGTCCACGCGGTTGAGGAACTCGGGGCTGAAGGTCTTGCGCAGTTCCTCGGTCACCTTGTTTTTCATCCTGGTGTAGTCTTTGCGCCTGTCACGGGCCACCTGCTCGCTCTCCTCGGTGCTGAAACCGAGCGGCTTGTCGGAGGTGATGGTGCGGGCGCCGGCATTCGAGGTCATGATGACCACGGCGTTCTTGAAATCAACCGTGCGCCCCTGGGCATCGGTGAGCCGGCCGTCCTCCATGATCTGCAGCAGGATGTTGAAGACCTCCGGATGTGCCTTCTCGATTTCGTCGAATAGCACCACCGAATAGGGCCGGCGCCGGACCGCTTCGGAAAGCTGGCCACTTTCCTCATATCCCACGTAGCCGGGCGGCGCACCAATCAGGCGCGATACCGCGAACTTCTCCATATACTCAGACATGTCAATGCGAATCAGGGCCTCACGGTCGCCGAACAGGAACTTGGCCAGGGTCTGCGCCAGCAGCGTCTTGCCTACACCGGTCGGGCCGAGGAATATGAAGGAGCCCATCGGCCGTCGCGGGTCCTTTACTCCGGCGCGGGCGCGTCGGATGGCCTTGGCCACTGTCGCGATGGCCTCGTCCTGCCCCACCATGTCCTCGTGTATCTCATCCTCCATGCAGAGCAGACGCCGGGATTCTGCCTGCGTGAGCGCACTGACCGGGATGTTGGTCCACATTGAGACAATATCGGCAATATCTTCCGCCAGCACCAACGGTGCCTCGCTTTGCTCACATTCCTGCTTGAGTTGGGCGATTTCGGCATCAACCTGGCGGCGGCGGCTGTCCACCACTTGCGCTTCCTCGATATCGTAAGTTTCCGGCGACAGGGCCGCCTCCATACTGCGTTCCAGATCGGCCCTCTCTTCAGCCAGATGGTCAATGCCCGGCTGCTCGTCACTGAAGTGGCGCAGCTTCACCCGCGAGCAAGCCTCATCTATGAGGTCAATGGCCTTATCAGGCAGGGCCCGATCGCTGATGTAGCGGACCGACAAGTCAACGGCAGCTTGCAGCGCTTCCTCGGTAAGCTGTACGACGTGGAACTGCTCGTAGCGCTCGCGGATACCCCGCAGGACTTCGACGGTTTGCTCTGCGTTCGGCTCTTCCACCTTAACCGCCTGGAAGCGGCGCTCCAGGGACGGCGTTTTCTCGATATACTTGCGGTATTCATCCATGGTGGCAGCACCGATGCACTGCAGCTCCCCACGTGCCAGGCCGGGCTTGAGTATGTTTGAGGCGTCCATAGCGCCCTCGGCGGCGCCGGTGCCGACAATAGTCTGTAGCTCATCAAGAAAGACGACGATCTGGCCGTCGCTTTCCCTGATCTCGTCCAGCACCCGCTTCATCCGGTCCTCGAACTCGCCTCGGTACTTGGTGCCGGCAACCAGCCCGGCTAAGTCGAGCGCCACCAGGCGCCTGCCATGAAGCAGCGAGGGAACTTGGCTGTTGACTATTTTCTGAGCGAGGCCCTCGACGATGGCGGTCTTGCCTACCCCGGCTTCCCCGAGCAGACACGGATTGTTCTTGGTGCGCCGACAGAGTATCTGGATAACGCGCTGGGTCTCGGTTTCACGGTTAACAATTGGGTCCAACTTGCCTTCGCGAGCCAACTGCGTGAGGTCGCGGCTGAAGTAGTCGAGAGTTGGCGTTTCGCTGGTTTCGCCCTCTTCCTCGCCCCGCTCATCAGACCGGCCGGAGACTTCGCGCAGGGCGTGCCGCACCATCGGCAGGTCCGCCCCATGACGGCGCAGCAGGCGATACGCCGCCCCTCGCCCTTCGCGCAGCAGGCCGATGAGTATGTGCTCAGTGCCGATATGGTAATCCCCGAGTTGTCTGGCTTCCGCGTATGCCCGGGTCAATACGCGCTGGGCCTCCGGTGTGAACGATACATCGGCCGAGCCCTCGCTCCTGGCCCCGACTTCAATCTGCCCACGCAACTCGCTGCGCAGCCGCTCGAGGTCCAGCCCAAGACTTTCCAGGACCTCGGCTGCTACACCCTCACGCAGTCGCATCAGTCCGAGCAACAGATGCTCGGTGGAGATAAGTTGCACCTCCATGCGCTGTGCCTCGTCGTGAGCCATCAGCACCGCACGTCGCGCACGGCTGGTAAAACGTTGCCATAATTCCATTGAGAAAACTTCCTCCTGACAATTGCTTTGTTCTCAAAAGCGTCCTCTAGTTTTTCTGCGACTAAGGACTTCGTGCGGCAACGGCATCGGGCTGGAAAGCCCCACCTGCGCGGTCGAATTGTGCACGCTCCTGCGAAAGGCTAGCGCAACGGCGTCGGACTGGAAAGCCCGACCTACGCGATCTCTTGGAATGCCGAAGCTACGCGCTGCTGAATGATTCGGATTAAGGCAATTGACATTACCTTAAACGCGCAGAACGCCCTCCGAGTTCCCCCGCGGGCCACAGTATCTCCCACTAGCTATATATCGGCGTACCTTCGGCCCGAGTTAAAGCAACAAATGCCTCGCGTAGAGATTTGGTGATTGGTCCGGGCTTGCCGTCGCCAATTGTGCGGCCGTCCACCGTGACGACAGGCACCAGTTCAGCAGCCGTACCTGTGAGGAAGCACTCGTCGGCGCAATAGACGTCTTTGATGCGGAATAGCTGCTCGGCCACGGGTATGCCCTGCGCCTGTCCCAGCGTCATAGTCACCGTCCGCGTTACGCCGCCGAGGTTGCCGATATGCAGCGGCGGGGTAATCAATCTGCCGTCCTTGACCAAGAAGATGTTGACTGCCGTGCACTCGGCCACGTGACCGTCGGTGGAGAGCATGATGCCTTCGGGGACACCGGCCTGGGTGGTCTCCATCTTCGCGAGTATGTTATTAAGGTAGTTCAGCGACTTGATTCCGGCATCCAGAGCGGCGGGATCGTTGCGCCGCGTCGAACAGGTTATCAGTGCCAGCCCCGTTTCATAGAGCTCTTCCGGGTATAGCTCGATGGCGTCAGCGATTATGAAGACGGTTGGACTGTGGCATTTTAGCGGGTCGAGGCCCAAATCCCCGACCCCACGGGTGACCACCATGCGGATATAAGCGTCGCGCAGTTCATTGGCCCGCAGCGTCTCCAGCACCGCTTCGGTCATCTGTGCCTTATCCAGCGGAATCTGCAACTGCAGCGCCCGCGCGCCGTCGTAAAGCCGCTCCAGATGTTCCTCGAGGCGGAAAACTCTGCCATTGTAGGCGCGAATGCCCTCGAAAACACCGTCGCCGTACAGCAGCCCGTGGTCGAAAACTGATATCTTGGCCTGCTCCTCAGGCAGCAGTTCGCCGTCCAGATAGATCAATAGCCCCATGCTCAGCGCTCCTCATAGACAACAAGCTCTGACATCTCGGAAGTACTTTCAGTCCGCCTGTGCAAGACCTGATACTCACGTAGTAATTATAGAGCAAATACGCCAGATTTCAAACTTCCCCACGGCAGACAGACGACAATTGTTGCCATATTCTCCACGGCTCGGGAATATCCTTCTGGCAGGTTGTTATGCAACGACCTTGGGCTGCCCTTCGACGTTGCTCAGGGCCGTGAGCTTGTCGAACGGGAAGCTGAGAATGCTGTCGCATTCTCACCTGACCTGCGCTTAGCGCAGGTCAGGCCGAGCCACGGATTCATAAATAATGCGGCTTAGAGGATTCAACATAAGCAAGCGCGAATAGTACGGGCGGAAAGCATCATCAGAAATCCGCCCAACACAATCTCTCACAGGCAACAAGGCCGTTTCCCAACGGTCTCTATGCACCCGGACTGCGGCATAATGGCAGTGGTTCGACAGATACAGCGAAGGAGGCATGGAAATGCAAGCAGGTCTGCTAGCAGTAGTCCTCTCGATGTGCTTCGTGGTGGGAGTGAGTGCGCAGTACGACCGCCCTGATTACGCGCCACCGCCGGAGATAGGACAGACCTGGGTCGAGATCGAGGGTGAGATCTATGGGGCCAAGCCGAATGAGCTCGGGCCCATCGGTGGCGGTGAAGGCTATCAGCGAATTGTCACAGATGGCGACTACCGAGTTGCCACGGTGGATGAGCTGATCGAGGCCCTCAAGCAGGCAAAAGCGGGCGAGGTAGTCTATGTCGAGCCGAATGCCGACATTGACTGCACGACACTGGTGTTCGCCGAGAAACTGGCACTGGAGATACCCGAAGGGGTTACGTTGGCCAGCAACCGCGGGCACGAAGGCTCGAAAGGAGCCGCGATCTACAGCGACGCCTTCGCCACCAGACCTCTGATAAGATGCCTGGGCCCGAATGTGCGCATTACCGGGCTCTGGATCCGCGGGCCGGATCCGAAGCGGAGGATAGACCATCACCGGCGCTCGTTCAAGGCCGAACGCGGCGACCGCAAGGTCCAGCACGTGTACTACTACAAGTTCCCCGTCTCCGAAGGCATCTATACCAAGTTCTCCGGCCTCGAAGTGGACAACTGCGAAGTCTCCGGCTGGAGCCACGCGGGCGTCCATCTGTCGGACGGTCACGATCACCACGTCCATCACAGCTATATCCACCACAACCAGATGAACGGTCTCGGCTACGGTGTCTGCCACGGCTACGGCAAGGAGGCCGTCTCGCTCATCGAGTACAACCTGCTCAACGCCAACCGCCACTCGCTCGCCGGCACCGGCAAGCCCGGCAATGCTTATGAAGCATGCCACAATGTAGAGATGGGAGTCTCGCTGAGTCACATGTTTGACATGCACGGAGGCGGAGACCGGCGCGACGGCACCACCATCGCCGGCGACTGGATGAAGGTGCATCACAATACGTTCTGTTGCGCGGACAAGACGGCCATCGTCATCCGAGGCGTACCTGTCGAGCTGGCCGATATCCATCACAACTGGTTCTTCAGCGACAAGCCCGGCGACAGGGACGTGCGGCCCTGGCCGACAGGCGGCGAGACGCACGTGATCTCGCACGACAACGCGTATGGGCAAGAGAAACCTGCGGTTCTTGACGCGAGCAACTGATCAGAAATTCGCCAGACACAATTTCTCACAGGCAACAAGGCCGTTTCGCAACGGTCTCCTGCATGGTCTCAACTTATCGGGAAGAAATCAGGTGATTGAAGATAGAAACACTGGGATACGGCATAATCGCCTGTGGCAAAGTAAGCCCCAGGCACATGGATGCAGCGGAACAGATCCAAGGCGCACAACTGGTGGCGATCGCCGACCAGAATGTCGAAAAAGCCGAACAGATCAGCGCTGAGCGCGAATCAAAGCCGGCTGTATATCAGGATTACCAGGATCTTCTTCAAGACAAGAATGTTGATGTGGTGGTGATCTGCCTGCCGACACAACTGCACGCCGAGGTGACCATAGCCGCAGCTAAGGCCAAGAAGCACATCTATTGCGAAAAGGCGATGGCACCGACGCTGAAGGAGTGCCGCGACATGATTGCGGCCGCCGATGATAGTGGTGTTAAGCTCACCATCGGGCAGAGCACCCGGTTCCAGGCTTGCTACATCCAGGCCCGTCGCGTGATCGAAGCCGGCCAGATCGGCGAGGTGATCGCCATTGACGGCGCCTTCCCCAGTAAGGCCACGCTTGCCGAGGACGTAGGCGCGGATTTCTGGCGTTTCAAAGCCGGTGCCCAGGGCCACGGCTGGGTCGTCAACTTCGGCTGCCACTACATAGATACGGCGCGCTACCTTGCCGGTGAGGAGCCCAGACACGTTAGCGCGTATGTGGCCAACCGCTTCAGCGTCGGCCAGACACCGGAGGACCAGTTTCTCATCACCGCCGTGTGTGACGGCCAGGCGATCATCACAATCGGCCAGTACGGAACGCTCACCCATACAGCGACGCGCACCAATGGCTTTGTCATCTACGGCACTGAAGGTGTGCTGGAGGCATACTGGCGACCCGATGGCCTGACTCTGGAACGGGGCGCCGACGAGACAGTACCGATCGAGCTTGACGAGGACCTGAAACGGGATGGGGGCTGGGGAGGAGCCTGGCTGCGCATCCACAGAGAGTTCCGCCAGTGCATCGAGGATGATACCGCGCCGCCGGTGACGGGCCGGGACGGCATGTTGAACGTGGAGTGGGCGATGGCGGCGTATCTGTCCAACGAGAGGCGGGCGTGGATGGACTTGCCGCTGGGGCCGGAGTTCTACGAATACGGCGGGCCCAAGCTGTATGAAGAGGTCCCGGTCGCGCAAGAATAGTGTGTCGCGCCTCAGATTGGCCTGCAACTACTCCCCTACCTCCGGCAAAGAGTGAGGGGACAGTCCCCAAATCCCCGAGTAGTTGCGTTAGCGTCATTCGTGCCGGGGGGCGGGGCGCACCCACAGTTCCACAACGTGACGGTATTCGGGGAAGCTTCGCCCGCGGAGATACTTCCGCTTCATTACGACATCTGGATCGCGCCCATACTGACCCCACCACTGTCGCTTGAAGCCCAGCCCTGTTAGCTCTTCTCCGACTATCTCGCCGATTCGCGTGAAATTGACTACTTCCCATCCGCTCAAGAACGAGTACTGCAAGAATACACGATTTGCGCCTGTTTGTTCGATACGCCTGGCGACTGCGGTCTTGTCGTAGTACCACGCAAAGACATCCAGGCTGCCGGAGCCGTAGTAATGGACAAAGGGAGCCATCACCGACCAGACTTCATCGCCCGGCTGGGCAATCGAACGGGTCCGCGCCGCCATTCCACGCCAGTCATCTATCAACTCCCGGTACTGATATTGGCGGTGCGTGTAGAGATTGAATAGCGCGTAAGCCACCAGCGCCGCCAGGGCCGCCGTACACACAACTTGCAGCCGGCGCGATGTAATGCTAAGCAGCCCTCCGGCAATGCCGATATGCAGCGGTACAAGCAGTATCAGCCAGTAGCGGGAGAAAGCGGCGACGGGGGCCACGACGATTACTGGGAGGCACAGAACGAAGAACGCAATAGCCGCGCCTCTGATACTGCGCACCTGGGTCTCTGAACTGGCAATAAAGCGCCAGCCAATGTAAGCCAATAGCAGGGCTGCCGGGACCATCACGGCCCAGTTCCAGGGGAGCACTGTCGGGCCGACCGCCAGGTTCTGCAACAGGAGCCCCAACTTGCCGAAGAGTGGGAAGACGCTGCGGACCGGCTCCCAGAATATCTGCCCGGGCCGGCTCCAGAATATGGCCGGTCGCGCCAGTGGAGCAACAGCCGCCAGGCACAGCACGGCTGCGCTCAGCCATCCCGTCAGCGGCTTGCCGGCTTTCAGCACCTGGTGGAGAGCTAAGAGCATCAGGACAATCGCGACAACACCGGCCAGAAACACCGTATAGAAGGCCAGGGCAAAGGCTACACCGGCCACTAGCCACGCCCACATCGCATCGCGCTTGACGGCGACTGCCAAACTCAGGCAGGCAACGGCCAGGATGCCAGCCACTATCGGGTGCCAACGGCTAGTTTGGCTGAACAACACGGCCATTGGCGAAGTAGCGGCCAGTAGCCCGGCCGGCAAGCTCAGGCGGGGAGAGCCCCACACCAGCGGGATCAGGAAAGTGGCCCCAGCAAGCAGAACACCGAACAGGACGCCTGCCATGCGCCATTGGGACTCCGTGTGAGCGCCTGCGAGGTACAGCAATCGGGAGATGCCGTAGTGCAGCGGCGGATGCCAGGCCGGCTTGGTTGCACTTTGCAGCTCTGACATCGTCTTGCTGCTGGCCATGGTGACAGAGAGCATCTCATCGCCGTGGAACGACCTACCGCCGAGGTCATACAGCCTCAGACCTGCCGCCAGCATCACCACCAGCACCAGGCCTTGCCAGCCGGTTATCCGCGCCCGTCCGTAGTGTGCGACTACGTCCCGCAAGCTACCCCGCTGGCGGTCTGTTGTGTACCGAGTGGTCTGGCTCATGAAATGAAGTTGTGACCGCAACTGCCGGCAGGTCGGCATCTATTGCGGCGTCGGCTGGGTAGTGGTCGTAGGGGTGGCCTCAGTAGTTGCCGGCGGCGTCAGTTCCGGGTGCAGTGGCTGATTGTATCTTACACTGTCGCGATATCTCTTGAGGTCCTGCAGCAGGTTTTCGAGGCGCAAGATCAACTGATCGAGAGTATCACCGGTCGCGAGAGCCTCGTAAACTTCAATCTCGCCCAGCTCGACGAACTGATCGGAGAACCAGTTGGAGGTGAATATGATCTTCATGTACCGGCACTCGACCGGCGGGAAGTCGAAGGTCTGAGTAATCGGCTTGTTGAGCAAACGGCCGTTCTGGACCGTAGCCCACGGGCCGTCCCGGGTGGTGCTGGACACGTGTATCTCGAAGTCCCTCGCCCACCTGCCGATTTCGAGAGGATCGTCAGTGACGGGATCGAATCTGACGCGGGTTACGAGCCGGGTGCGCTCATCCTTGAAGCCCAGTATAAACCACTGCGGCTTGGCCGGCGTTGGCGCTGCGGCGGATGACCAGCCATAGGAATCGCGCGGGCGGTCGCTCCCACGGATGCGTTTTCCGTCTATGACATTGTTGATTTGCCACTGCGTAATCGGCTTGCCATTCTCATCCAGAACCTGACTGGAAAACTCCACTATATGGCCGCCGTTGGCAGCCAACGCAACATTTGTGGCACCGACTGCGAACTCTTCAGCGGCGGATGCGGGTGTTGCTACCGCTACCACGCTCACTACAATCATCTGAGCAACAAGTACCGCGTAGCGCTTCAACATACTGTTCACCTCATTGTATCTAATGGTCTGTGCCGTTGTTACTCACCGGGCGCCGGTTCCTCGACCATAAACGTGTCGCTATGGACCACCTTGTCCTGGTGATGGATCTCCACTTTAGCGTTCCC
The DNA here is from genome assembly GCA_029821145.1 of Candidatus Zipacnadia bacterium. Lineage (GTDB taxonomy): Bacteria > Armatimonadota > Zipacnadia > Zipacnadales > UBA11051 > UBA11051. Next base: position 6,239 of record JALGTY010000012.1, on the reverse strand, counting down.
GGCTATTATTACCGGAATCTCGACGCTGTCGCCGGGATTGAGTGTCGGGCTGGCCACCTGCAATCGCGGGCTCATGTCATCGCTCAGGATGATTTTGATCGCTTGGCCCTCCTGCGTGCCCTGGGCAGTAATGCGTACCAATACCCGACGCTCCTTCGGGTTCGCAGGCTGATATGCCTCATCCTCAGTTATTTCGACAAGCGGATCGGCGGGACGTTCTTCTTCCGCAGGTTCCTCACCGACCGGCCCCTCAGCGCCCTCAGGCTCTTCTTCTGGCTCCGCTTCTTCTTCAGGCCCCTTGCTTACTACCAGGTCCACCGCCGTACCTTCCTCCACCTTCGCATTTGGAGCAATCGCCTGGCTGATTACACGATTCGCGGCCACCTCGTCGCTGAAGTTCCACTCAATGCGTCCCGGCTGCAAGCCAGCTTCGGCAAGCAACGCCTTGGCCGCATCGAAATCCTTGCCTACCACGTCAATCACCGCAACTTCCTTCTTGCCCTTGTTGACAGTGATATTGACCGCAGTCTCGGTCTTAACTGTGGCCCCCACTTCCGGGTTCTGCGCGATCACGGTGCCGGCCGGCTCGTTGTCTTCATAGACATACGTAACGTGGCCCAGTGTCAGGCCGGCCTCGGTTAGCTGCTCGACCGCCTCTGCTTCGGCAAGGCCCTTGAGCATCGGAACCTGGACGTTTTTGGGCGCATGGCCGGGATAGAAGGCGGCCTTCGCGAGCCACACCACACCGGCCAGAGCCAGAATGCCGACCACGATTGCCGCCACCATAGCCGCCCACATCGCCGCCTGGCTGGCTTCAGACCGTGGAGTGGCTCTGGTGACCGGCGCCGCAGCAGGCGGCACCTCCGCGACCGTTTCGGGCGCTGACGGCGGCCCAGGCTCTACCGGTGCTTCAAGCCGTACGGTAGCCTCCTCGGCCCTGGGTGTCAACACGCCGGTCTGATCCAGTTCCATGCCGTCAGCGAGCTTTTCGAGGTCCATCAACATCTCGTTAACATTGCGATACCGCCGAGCCAGGTCCCGCATCAGCGCCTTGCCGACGACAAATTCCACAGAGGGCCCGATATTGACATTGTGCAGTCGTAGCGGCGGGACCTTTTCCTGCACGTGTTTAGCCGCTATCTCGGCAGCGGTCTTGCCTGTGAAGGGCAGTGCCCCGGTAAGCGCCTCGTACATCACGATCCCGAGGCTGTAGAGGTCTGCTTGCGGGCCGGTAGTCCGGCCCTGCGCCTGTTCGGGCGACATGTACTGCGCCGAGCCAAGCACCATGCCCTCGTCTGTCAGCCCACGCTCGCCCATGGCGGCCGCGATGCCAAAGTCCGACAGCTTCGCATGACCGTCATCGGTGAACAGAACATTGTGCGGCTTGATGTCGCGGTGTACGATGCCGAGACGATGCGCGTATGCCAGCGCCCGACAACACTCGATGCTAACCTGCAGCACCTTGCGCAGCGGCAGTGGCCCGTACTCTCGAATGATGCGTTTGAAGTCCGGCTCCGGCAGATACTCCATCACAATGTAGTAGGTGCCGTTGTCGCTGCCGGTGTCGTAGATTTGCACGATATTGGGATGATTGAGCTTCGCGGCAGCATGCGCCTCACGCCGGAACCGTTCCAGCACTTCGGGGTCATTGGCGTATTCCGCCTTAAGCACCTTGATGGCGACCTCACGCTCCAGCGAGATATCGAGGCCGCGATAGACAACTGCAACGCCGCCTTCGCCGACGTGCTCATCTATCCGATAACGTCCAGCTAGCAGAGAGCCTTCCATTTGCCTGACCGCCTCTAAAGCTACGGACTGTTATTCGCGCACTCCCTTGGAGTGGATACCCAGGCGCCTCGGGAACGGCAACCCTCACCCCCGGCCCCTCTCCCCCAGGGAGAGGGGAGAACGGCAACAGCCGGGCCGGATGGGGCCTCAAACATCCCCCGTTCGGCCCCGCCGAATGGCAACGGCAACTAACCTGTCGTTTCCAAAGCTGCTCTCAGGATCTCCACGGCGATGGGACCGGCCGTCCTCGCACCCGAGCCGCCATTTTCGACCAATACCGTCACAACGACAACCGGCTCATCATACGGCGCAAAGCATGTGAACCATGCATGCGGATCTCCGGAAGGGTTCTGCGCAGAGCCAGTCTTAGCCGCGACTTGCACCCCTCGAATGTCTGCAACCCCGCCAGTACCATGTTCGACAACCGACCGCATCATACCTGCCACCGCCTGGGCCGTCTCCGGCGAGACGGCACGCCCCAGTTCTTTGCCTTGACTGCTTGGCAGCCTGGTAGCTGCAGGCGTTTCCACGTGATCCACCAGATACGGCTGGACCACCTCGCCGCCACGGGCCAGAGTGGCCGTGAGTCTCGCAATTGATAAGGGCGTAATCAGGGTCGCTCCTTGGCCGAAGCTGGCTTCCACCAACTGCATATCACCCTTGAAGCCCTTGAAATCGGCCATACGCCCGGTCGAAGTCGGGAGCGGCAGATCCGCCGCATCGAGCAAGTGAAACTTCTTCACGTAGGAACGAAAGCGGTCGGGCCCGAGTTCGTCGCCGAGTTTGGCAAATGCGACATTGCACGAGTCGGCCAGTGCCCGTCTCAGGGTCAGATCCCCGTGGCCGGCGGCTTTGCGACATCTGACCAGTGTGCCTGCTATCCGTTCCACGCCGGCGCAATGCAACTTCTTGCCGGGGTCGGCCACGCCGACATCAATCGCCGCCGCAGCCGTGAATATCTTGAGCACCGATCCGGGCGCGTACATCCCCTGCAGTGGCCGGTTGATCTCGGGCTTTGCCGGATCATAGGTAAATACGTTATAGGCCTCTTCCGATTTGGTTATCGTCGCTGCGTCATAGGTCGGAGCACTGTATAGCGCCAGGAGCGCGCCGTCTCGCGGGTCCATTGCGATGACCGCGCCGCGTTTGCCGCGCATCAGACGGTGGGCACGCTGCTGCAGCTTCGAGTTGATGGTCAGATGGATGTCGTTTCCCACCTGGCGCCCGTGCAGTATGTCCTCCCACACATGCGCGTAGCGGCCCTGAGCGTACAATACTTCACTGAGGGTCTTCTGTAACCCGCTGCGGCTGTTGTAGCCAGTCAGGTGACAGAATGCCTCGCTATCGGAGTATGCCCGCTCCCAGCCTTCGGCGCCCTCTCTGGCATCCAGGATGACCAGTCCGTCGCTCGTCAGCAGCCGACCCGGTTGGACGCGCCGTCGCATCCGCTCTGAGCGGTTGTTTTGCTCGGCCTTATTGAGCTGCGGCGCGGCGACCACCTGCCAGTAGGTAAGCAGCAGGCACACGACCACAAAGCCAGCCAGCGGCCAGACCACCAATTTTTTTATGCTGTTGCTCAACTCACGCATAATCACTGCCTGCTTGCACTAACGCGGATTACTCGTGAAGCGATTCGAAAAGGCCTCGGGCTGCCCTGCGACGTTGCTCAGGGCCTGCGGGAAGGCTGAGCTACGCGATGACTATTGTCAGGCGTGCGCTGCGGCGGCCAGGGCCGGCAGTCACGCGAAACGGCAAGAATCAGGCCGAGTGCAATGAAATTGACCACCACCGAACTGCCCCCATAACTGACGAAGGGCAAAGTGATGCCGGTCAGGGGGATCAGACGCAGCAGCCCACCGGCGATGACCAGCGTCTGCAGCGCGAACACGATCCCGAGGTTCGCCGCCAGCAGCGCGCCAAACCGGTCTCTTGACTGCCATGCGATGGCAAAAGTTCGGTATGAGACAACTACGAACAGCAGCATCAGGCCGGTGGCGCCGAGCAGGCCGATCTCTTCGCCGATGACCGCTAGGATTGTATCGGTCTCGGCGGCAGGAAGGCTGTCTGGAAACCCCTTGCCGAAGCCCACGCCACTTACTCCTCCGGCCGCCAGTCCGAACAGCACCTGCAGGATCTGGTGACCGGCTCCGTAGGGGTCGGCCTGAGGGGTCAGCCACGCCGCCATGCGCCGCCCCACGTGGGGAAAACAGTAGTAGGCAGCCGCTGCGCCGGCCACAAAAAGCACTGTCATCAGCACCGCATAGCGCTTCCGGCCGGTGGCCAGGTAACTTACTGCCACGAACAGGCCGAAGAACAGAAGCGCGGCTCCCAGGTCGCGCAGAAGCACGAACACGGCCAGCGAAAACACTACTACCAACAACAGCGGGCCCATGTATCGCAGAGCAAGCGGAGCCAATAGCCCCGAGTCTTTGCTGTGACTGCGGATTAGCTCGCCCTTATCAGCCACATACCCGGCCAGAAACACGCAGATGAGCACCTTGGCAAGCTCGCCCGGTTGGAAGGACACCACATCGGCAATTCCCAGCCACAGCCGCGCTCCGCCTTTTTCCTGGCCCCAGACCATGGTCGCTACCATCAGGGCAATTGCGCCGACGCCGGCGGTGTATTTGTAGCGAGCCAGGTCGCGCACATCGTCCACCAGATAATAGACGATTATCATCAGCGCGCCGCCCATCAGCATCCAGACAATTTGGCGCGATGCCGCTTCGGGGTTCAGCCGCCACAAGAAGATTACGCCACAGCCGGCGATTAGCGATACTGCCGGCAGCAGCAGATGGTCGCGGCCTTCAGATTCAACCTGCATCAGCAGCGCCGCCACCATGAAGCTACCCGCCACCGTCATCACCCGCAATACGCGCAGCAGAGACTGGCCTTGATCCAGACACAGCAGGAAAAGCCCCAGCCCCATCAGCCCGGCACTGCACAAAAGCAGCAGTATCTCAGTACGCCTTAGCCTTGAAATGGTCAACCTTCTCTGGAGAGGATATGTTCCGCAGCCACACCGCGCTCAGCAAAGACCCAAGCCGGACAATTCATCACCCCGTGCGTCGAGCTTGCAGCCCGACACCAGGGAGCATTCGAGCTAAGCGCCGGTATTGCTGCGGTATTCCAGCACGACAGTGCCTACGGTCACCAGATCACCGTTGTTGAGAGCAACTTCGCCGGCGATGCGCTTGCCGTTGCGCATGGTGCCATTGGTGCTGTCGCGGTCGCGCAGAATTCGGCGGCCGCTTTTCAGGAAGATCATAGCATGGTGAGTCGAAATGTAGCGATCGGAGATCCGTACCGAATTCTCCTTGGAGCGGCCAATGGTCACTGCAGCGCTCAGCGGAAACTCGGTGCCGGCGGTCAGCCCCGACCCGCCGGGGTCTCTCACGACCAGGCACGGCTTCGGCCTGCTCGCCGGTGCGGGGCGTGGTGCAGGGGTACTCCTGCTTGCTGCTGCGGCCCGTTGGGTGTTCGCCTCGGTGCCCGGAATCTCCACTGCCGGCCGCTGGGTACGTGCTGGAGTCGTCGGAGCTGAAGCTGCCCTGTCTTCGATCTTCAGGCTGCGAAAAAGCTCGCGGAATATCCAGAATATGAATAGATACAAGCCCGCAAGAAACACGTACTTGCCGATTAGTTGAATAAGTCCCAGATAGGGCACGCTCTCACTCCACAAAGAATCTGAGTTGTACCAGCCCGATCTCTATCAGGTCCCCGTCAAAGAGTGTGGCCCGCTGCACCTGCTCACCGTTGACAAAGGTGCCGTTGGCACTGTTGAGGTCTTCGATCTCGTACTGCACATACCGATAGGTGATGCGGGAGTGGCGACGCGATATCTCCGGCGCATCTATGACTGTGCCACAACTGCCGCTGCGACCAATGATGGTCTCGGTGCCGATAGGGCATCTGCCTGCCTCGGGCAATCCGGCTTCCGCATGCAGATATGCAGTTTCCGGACATGCCGCAAAGCCGGCTTCGGTGCGCACCTGGCTCCGTGACAATTCGGGATCGGGCTGCAGTTGCACCGTCACATACGGCCCGATCTGCCACTCCTCTGCATCGCTGTACGAGCGCAGATGCTCGACCAGCTCCCCACACACCGTCTCGCCGATCGAGGTCAGTTGCTGACAATCCTCGGCAGCCATGAATATGAGATAGGAGTTGGCGACGAAGGTTCCGTCGGCAGTCCGCACGCGGCTGTCGCGGGCGGCGTCACGCAACTCGGCAGCCAGCTCCAGAGGATGCAGCCTGCCGGGGAATATGCGCGCAAACGGCTCCTCAAGTGCCCTCTTCAGAACCGCTTCCAGGCGTTCAATCATGATTCCATTTGCCGGGCAATGCCCCGCGTTAGGAATTATAGCAAAATCGGCCCGCAAAGTCACCTGCCGGACCGAGGTTGTACAAGTCAATCCCATACCGTTGTCCATGTGTAGGAATTCATCATG
>JALGTY010000225.1 GCA_029821145.1 Candidatus Zipacnadia bacterium | reverse complement strand
GATCGCCGCATGGTTTTCCCCAACGGTGTAGATGGCACCTTCGAATCCCAGGCTATATGCTTCACTGCGCTTCCAGTTTATGCTATCGGCTGTAAGAAATCCGCTGGCTAACAACCTGCGTTTCTTCTGGTCAATACTGATTCTCCCCAACACCCCTGCCCGTGTAAGTATTCTTGTGCAACCCTGTACAAACTTGTGCGCGGCGCTAATTCTCAGAAGCCACTCCTTCGCGCCCATTTTCGGTACGAGAAAGCCTTCCTCCGCTAACCAGCTGTTGAGATGAACTGTCCCATGAAGTGCTCCGCTTCCATGGTCGGACACTACTATAATGGAGTCCTGTTGCCGGAGCTGTCCCATTAAGTGTCCCACGATACTATCAGCCTGGGTGTAGATCTCGCGGATGGCGCTGCCCCACTGTTGTGCGGCTAAATAGTCATAGCGCGGATGAGAACTATCCATGAAGCGCCACATCTTGTGTTGTACGGCATCGGTTTCGTACAGGATGAAAACATGAACATCACACCGATGATTGTCCAGCATATACTGTGCCAAGTGGCCTCGCAGTTCGAGGCAGGCGTGAAGTTCCCGCATTAGGCCTTGCTCGCCCCCGGATGCATATATGCCCCTGGGGACTGTGCGGTAGGGCCCGACTTCCGCGGTGATTTCAGCGCCCAGCCCGGGCGGGTAAGTCGCACCGGGTGTACTCAAATGCGGGGCCAGTAGTCCCGCGACCATGTGCCCCTGTACAGGTTGCACCGGATACGTGACTGGCATCCCCACTATCCCCGTAGATAGCCCCGCCTCATTCATCTTCTCCCAGAAGCGTTTACCGTGACAGTCCCTGCTGTTGACTGGGCGAAAGCGCGTAGGTGGCTCGTAAGGCCCCGTCCGTTCTGGCACAAAGAACCCGAACACACCATGCTCTCCGGGGTTAAGGCCCGTCATGAAGGTAGACCAGGCGACCGGGCTGACGGACGGTATCGTCGATTTCAGCGGTACCAGCTTCCCTTCGTATTTGATCCGGGCGAGGTTCGGCAGGTGCCCTTGCTCGATCCATCGCTCACACAAATCGTAGGAAGCTCCGTCCAGACCTACAATCAGCAACACAATCTGTCCCATCCCTCCCGCCTGTCAGGTAGCTATGTATTGTAGCCTCAAAGCTGTTTGCAAGGGGCATATTGGAATGGCCGCGCCTCCTCCATGGGAGGGGCACCCTTGCCCCGACCCTTCCGACCTGTGGGCGGGGGAAGTGCGCAAAAGCCGTTTATGTCTTTGGCGAGTTGTCTGGTGAAGGAATAATTCCTTATCCTCGCGAAATGCACCTGCATATCGCTTCGGCAACTATCACGTTGGCAGTTGTTTTCTGCAACAATCTCTATGGGACGAATTTCAGATATGCAGCCAGTCAGCAATTCCGATTTGGACGTCGTCGTAATTGGCTCAGCGTTGGTCGAGCTAACCCCTGAACTGCCCGGACGCTCACTGGAAGATGCCGAGCGCTTCATACCTACGCCAGCCGGCTCAGCCGCCAACTTCGCTGTGGCTTTGGCCGCCCTTGGTCCGAGAGTGGGCCTTCTGTCTCGGGTTGGCCAGGACGAGCTGGGCCGCTGGCTCATCAAGCGCCTGGCCGGCTATGGAATAGATACCGACCTCATTAAGCCTGCCCCTGGGCACTCACTCCGGTCTCCTTCTGCTGGGCGGATCGCTCCGGTCAGAAAACATTCTATTTCTATCGTGCTCCCGAATTTAGTGATCCGATGGCCAGTCTTACCACTGCCACCATTGATGGCCAGGAAATTCTCCGTGCCAAACTATTCGACTTCACTGAGGCTGCTATCCGGCTCCAGCCTCTGCGTGATGCCACCTTGTATGCCGCTGCGATTGCCCGCGAGGCTGGCCGCACCGTCTGTTACGCTGTGAATTACCGGCCTGATTCCTGGTCCGAACCCCCTGGCACGATCCGCCAAATTCAAAAGCAAGCGATTGCCGCCGCCGACCTCATCCTTATGAATCAGCAGGAAGCCTGCTTCATCTTCCAGGCGTACAAGGCCTCGCAAGCCCTGACTGCTGCTCAGGCGTTAGGCCCTGCCACCGTCCTCATCACCGCCGGCGAGGCGCCGACATTGCTTGCTTCCGGCGCTCAGCACACTACTGTCCACAGCTTCCCGGTCGATGTCAAGTATGATGTTGGTGCCGGCGACGCCTTTCATGCTGGCTTCATCGCTGCTTACTTACGTGGTCTGCCTGTGCCCCAGGCGGCTCAGTGGGCTGCCGCCGCCGCGGCCCTGAAGATAGGCCAGCCCGCCTCTACCCCACCTCCGAGTTCTCAGCAGGTCGAAGAGTTTATTCGCCAGGCCCACCCTCCGGACTTATAACTCTCCGCTGGGGCCAACTGTGCGCAAAACTCGCCCGCTCAAAGCAGGTCACGCCCGAAGTATAGGAAAGTCCTCTTGCATTGAGAGGAAAAGGTCTGTACAATAGAGAATAAACAGTATATCATTATACTGAATCCATCCTGACTATGGTAATTCCTGTATATTCGGTAGAAGCGGCATTCTCCTGTCCTGAGCGTGTCGAAGGGTGCCGCAACGCCGGCAGCAAAAACCAGTGCGTTCGGGAGTAGGAATATGCTTATAACTGTTGACCAGATAACTATTAGCAGCTTTTACGATCTATTTCGCAAGATAATTGCAGACAAGCAAGCTGTCGGCATCCAGGCCATCCAGAACAATCCCACCGACCTGCTTAAGCGTGCCCAAACGTATGGCGTCCACTTTGCCAACGATAGCTGGGGCTGGAGCTCCAATATCTGGCATCGCAGCGCTGCTAACACCTCTGTGGTAGACAGCGAAGAACAACTTACTGACAGTCACCGCGAGCTGATGCTGCGCGTCTTGGAGCACATTATCACCCGCCCGATGATCCAGGCCGATGCCAACTACGGCAGCCCCCAGTCGCCCGCCGGTATGCACTGCCGCTTGTATTGTGACCCTCAGTATCCCGACATCCCTTACCGCTGGCAGCAGATCTGTTTCCCCGCTGATCCTGCCGAGGAACCGGATGCGACCCTCTTCTTTATCCCGCAGTATCTGGGTAATCCTCCTATGCCCAATGACCCCAGCAAGCTGCTGCAGGTCATCCGCTTCCCCAATCACAACTACACAATCTGCACTGCCAGCTCCTACCAGGGCGAGGTCAAAAAAGCATTCCTTGCCCATTGGATCAGGTATTGTTACCTCCAGGGCGGCACCGGCGAACACGCGGCCTGCCGCCAGTTTACCGTAAAGACCCCCGCTGACACCGAGAAGCGCATCGTAATGGGCTGCTGGGGCCTGACCGGCAGCGGCAAGTCCTCTCACGGAATGTACGTGTTCAACGACGCGGTCTATAAGCTATATGAAGACGAATTCGGCATTGATCTCTCCCAAATACTTTACGATAACTACATCAAAAATGATGATGTCATCGGCTGGTTTGACAATATGGTCTCCGGCTCTGAGCGCGGCTCATGGACTAAGACTGAGGGTGTTGACGAAAGCCAGGTTGGCATCTATGAAGCGGCTATGAGTCCTAACGCCCTCCACGAGAATACCGAGTGGGATGAGAGTGGAAATCCCTCCTTTAACGCTAAGCTCTTTCAGTACCACGGCATGCCCAACCGCAATGCCCGCAGCGTCTTGCGCCTGGAGGACACCGGTGCCTTCAATGGTAGCGTTGACTCCACCGCCCCGCCCAACATGGCTGTGTTCATCAGCCCCGGCTATCTGACTGATTATGCTTGGCTCAAGCTCAACGACATCAATTTCGCCACCAAGGTTCTTGCTGACGGTCGCACCGTCGGCCATCCTGCCCAGAGCCAGGAGGGCATTGGCGAGACGAAGTATTCCAGCCGCTACTGTCTCCCCTTTACTATGGGTATAACCAACGCCCAGCATCTCCATCGCTTCCGCGAGATCCTCTGCAAGCGCCACGCCGCCGGCGAACCCATCGAGGTCTACCAGATCAACACCACCGGCAAAGTCGGCGCCACCTACGAGTGGGGCACGGTCCAGCTTAACGGCGAGGAGTACGAGATGCCCCGGGTGCGTTTTGAGCAGACTCCGGATGGCCCCAGGGCCATCGGCGGTACTGGGCCTTCCATTGAGGAGACCGAGGTCTTTCTCATCCAGGCTGCCCGTGGTGCTGTCCAGTGGGAGCCTCATCCCCTCTGGGGCGAGAAGGTCTTGGCTCCGGTATCCGTCCCTGGCATTAGCCCCCAGCGCTTGCAGGACCTTAACCCCTTCACCTATCGCAGCCTCGCCGAGATGGAGAAGCTCCTCCGCGCGCAGATTATCCTCGGCAAATACTACAATGACATCCAGTGCTCGGGGATTGACCCTGACATCTACACCGCTATGGACTTCTAACCTGTCGTTGTGGTATTGCGAAGTGTGGGAGGGGTACCCTCCTGCCTTGCATCCCCCCAGTGAAAGTTTTTGCCGGAGGGGTGCGGGGAACCGGCTTTTCCCAAAAAGCGGGTCCCCGCAAAGGCCGTTCCTGCCTGCCCGTCGCCGTTAGCCTCTCCCCTACTCCGCCTTTTTCGCTTTCCTCTTTCGTGGTGCTTTCTTAAACGTGGGTACGTCTATCCTGGGGTAGTCCAGCTTCCTGCCTGCCAGCAGTTTTTTGATGGTCAATATCTGCGTGCGGGGCACCGGCGGTAGCAGTCTGGGCGGGTCATAGAATCCCGCCGTCGCCGCTTCCTTTTTCATCGGCTCCGTTGGCTCCTCCAGCGTGATGAACGCCGCGATCTGTGCGTTCTCTCTCCCTCGAGCTCTTTTCAGATGGACTTCTATCCTGTGTAGACGATTTGCGTCCCGGCGCCCCCGTTCTTGTTGGTGCTGAACGACCCGTTCGCTATCTTCCCGTTTGGAGCGATGGTCCGGATCACATACTCCGTCTTGCCATCGAGGTCGTCGAAGGTGGCTTCTCCCTTTTCGTCGATCGTCGCCTCGGCGACAATGTTCCCCTCCTTGTCCCAGATTTGAATGGTGGCTTCGGCTACCAGGCACTCGTTGCCTTTTTCCCCGGGTCCACCACCCGCACATGGGCCTATCCCCGCTTGGCGAATGCAGTGCCGCACATCAGCAGCATTAACAGAGCAGCCGCGCGCAATGCAAGCATTCTGACATTCATGTTACTGACCCATCCCTCGGAATTACATCCGTGGTTTGTTGTGACTACCAACATTCGCCGAGTAAGCCAACAATTCCTCAGAACTGCCACAGCGCGTCCAGCAGCGCCCCGATCTTTCCATGTCCTGAGGTTCGTGGACATATCCCAGTGCCAGGTATCTTCAAACGCGGCGACCTGCGCCGCCGACGCCGTCCCATTCTTCTCTTTGAACAGCACGCTATAGGTAGCTTTGGAGTTAAACGGCGGGCCCAGGGAGATGAGGCCCACAACCTCCTCGCCCACGTGGTCCTGCAGAATCTCCAAATTATCCCGAAATATAGCTTGTTCGGCTATTCAGTTGCCATTAGTTCACCTCACTGCCCTTCACCCGCCGCGCGGCTCCTGCGGCCATTCCTCCGGGTGTAACTTCCCGTCCGAGTTTCGCGGTCAAAACTTTTCCACTTATCCCCTCTACGAGGCCGCGCCCTTGTCCACTATAGCTTCCCCGGAGAAGGAAGCTATGGCGCATGCCCTGTCCCCTTCGTATGGGTGCTGCTTGTCGCGCCCGTCCTTAGACTGCGCCCTGCTTGCATCTCCCCCGGCTATCTCTGTCCTCTGCTTTATGTCCACCAACATCGCTAATGATACTCGACCTGCCGAATGCCCCCGCCCCTCTTCCCTCCCGGGTTGTCATTAACGAATCAATTATTGTGGCCGAAAACCGCAGGACCGCCTAGCCGCGGCACCGCACTACCGTATATAGCGGCAACCGCATTGCCGTATTACCGCCATACGGCAACTTATAACCCTGGCTATACCGTAATACCATGCGCAATGCGGCACTAACATACGCTCAATACGCCGATGCGTCAATGCTGCTGGAGAGTCGGAAGATGTTTTCAAGAATGAGGTGAGGCGGTAATACGGTAATACCGCGGGGCGGTCGCGTAATGCCGTAGGGCTGTATAACTGCTTGACATAATTACCGTAATGCAGTATAAATGCAATGGCGCTGGGAGGGCGAGAGGAACTTGCTCAAGGTCATAGTGCTGGGGACGCATGTGGGGGGATGCAATAGGTGGAGCACGCAAGGGCTTGCTGAGAGCCGGGAGCGGCTCGGGGGACGTGTTGCGGAATGGTGTGTTGAGGGAGTTGTAAGCTAACCAGTAGAGAAAGGGGCCTATTTCATCCGGTCCGGAGTTGATGGCATGAGTCGGATTATTGCGGTGGCGAATCAAAAGGGTGGGGTCGGAAAGACGACGAGCTGTGCCAACATAGGAGGCGCGCTCGCGGAGGTGGGGCAGACCGTCCTGTTCGTGGATATGGATGCCCGGGGAGATTTGACATCGTACTTCGGCGTGGCGACGGCTGAGCTCGCAGCAACCGTGTACGAGGGACTGTTTGAGGACAGCGTTGCGATAAGCGAGATTGTGGTGGGTGTGGGAAGTGGGCTGGAGCTGGCGCCGGCGGATATTGATCTGGCGGGGGCAGCCCTGCTGCTGCCGGACATAGGGTTCGCTGAGCGGCAGGAAATAGTGAGAGAAGCGCTTGCAGAGGTGGGGGAGAGCTACGATTTCGTGCTGCTGGACCTGCCGCCGGGGCTGGAACTGCTCACGGTCGCAGCGCTGGGGGCGGCGGATGAGGTGATAATCCCACAGCAATGTTCGTTTCTGGCGCTTCACGGGCTCCGGCAGGTGAATGACAGCATAGAGCGGACGCAGGAGGCTAACCCGAACTTGCGGATATGCGGTATTCTGCTGACCATGCAAGATCGGCGGACCGTGCATCACCGGCAGGTTATCAGGATGGTGCGGGAAGCGTTCGGGGACCTGGTTTTTGATACAATGATTCCACAGACCATACGCTTCCAGGATGCAGCAATAGCCCATCAGACAATTATTGAATACGATCCAAGCAGTGAAGCGGCCGAGGTCTATCGGGCGGTCGCGCAGGAGGTGCTTGAGCGTGGCTAAGAAGCGAAAACTGCCGAAAGCGGATGACTTCTTTGGGGGAGGCCAGCCAGAAGTAGCAGATGAGCCGCTGGCGAAGACGCTGAAGGAGAAGCCGGCCCAAGGAGGAGACGACGAGGCGATGAGATTGACCGAGGAAGCAATAGCGGAGGGTAGAAGACTGGTGCGGGAGTTGGAAGAGCTGGGTGATGAAGACGACGAACAGGTAGCGGCAATGATAGATGCGGCCAAGCAGGCCGAAAAGGCAGTGGAGCGGCTGAAAATGGCCGAGGCGGCGGCGCGACACCGGCCACGAGTAGTGCCGCCAGGTGTGACGGAGAAGGTCACGTTCTACCTGCCCCCACAACAGCTCAAGCGACTGGAAGCAGTCAAGCTGGAGCTGCTGCTGGGGCATAACCTGAAGGTAACGCGCTCGCAGATCATAGAGGCGATAGTGGAGCGGATGGAAGAGCAGATAGGCGAGATAGTGCAGTACCTGGAGGCGCAGACGGAATAGGAGAGAGGAACGGATTTTGCGGGGAACCCCTTTCTGAAGAAAGTAGTTCCCCTACACCCCCTCCCCAAAGACTTTTAATAGCGCGCAGACCGCTGCGGTCATAGGGCCGACCACACCGGTCTGCGCTTGAATGTAAGGGGAGAGTGGTGGCAAAGGATAGTGGTTAGTGGCCAGTGGAAAGTGGGGAGTCGAGAGCACAGCAACAGCCTGGATGCAGGACAGCAGCAGTACAGCAACTGAACGGCTAAGGACAGAGGGCAGGCGCGAGAAGGCGTCGCGCCTGCAATGATAGGGACGGGGGGAATCAACAGGAAACGGATGGGCGCAGCAAGCAGCGCCCCTACGAGAGGGAACGGGGACGTCAGCACAAAGGCAGCGCAACAGCAGCTCAGAGGCAGCATAGGAACAGGTCCAGAAACAGGATCAACAGCCGGCCAGCAGCTAACGGCGGAGGGGGCTCTTCGAGGGTCTTAGAACAGGTGGGGCGATTGACAGCAACCGGCCCTCAGGCATAGACTGGAGGCAGAAGGTGTCAGTGAAGTGGCATAAGCAAAGGAGGGAGTAGTGATGGCAAAGACAGCCGAAGACATTATGACCGAACGGGTTATCACGACCACTGTTTCAGCGACGGTCAGCGAAGTTGCGAAGTTGCTGACCAGGAATGCTATTAGCGGGGTGCCCGTGGTCGGCGAGGGAGAGGCGGCCGGTCTGAGGACGAAGGTCATAGGGATCGTCACTGAGGCTGATATCTTGGGCAAGCCCGCCGAGGCCCCAGTTGAATCGCTTATGACCCGCACCGTGATTACAGTAAAGCCGCAAACTCCGGTCAGCGAAATTGTCAATTATCTGGCGGCCCGGAACATCAAGCGCGTGCCGGTGGTCAACGACGCGGGGCATCTGGTGGGCATCGTGAGCCGGGCGGACGTGATTGCTGCTATGTCCGATGAGTAAGACATACATGCAGGGGGCGGGGTAAGAACGGCTTTTGCGGGGAACCCGCTCTTTGGAAAAAGCCGGCTCCCCGCACCCCTCCGGCAAAAACTTTTGATAGTAATGGGCGGGCAACGGCTGGGGAGGCCACGGCGGAGGGCAGGCGCGAGAGGGTATCGCGCCTGCAATGATACGACATGTTAGGGACAACCACGGAGGGGGTGGGGGAATTAACGGGAAACGAGTGGGCGCGGTATCCACCTTCGGCCCTTCGACGAGCTCAGGACCTTCGGCAAGGCTACGGCGGGCGCGGCAAGCAGCACCCCTACGGAGGGGACGGGGGCGTGCACCTTTGCTTTCGCCTTTGCTTCCGCCTTCGCTAAAGCTATGGTGGACGGGAAAGCTACGGCGGACGAGGTCAGAACAGGAACGCCCCTCCCGTAAACGAGAGGGGCGCCTGGATGTTAGTGATGTGGTAGCAGGCAGGATGGGTGGCTACTTCTGTTCGATGAGGATTATCGTGACATTGCGCGCGCCACTGGGTTGACGGATGACAACAAAACCCCTATTATTCGGCGGGACCATCTCGATGTTCAGTAGACGACAGCCCGGCATCGTTATGTCAGAGACCTTGCCATAAGGGTATGTGCGCTTGTAGAAGTCGGCGACAAGGTCAAAACTGTCGGATGTCGTGAAATCGAAGGCGAACCTCGTGCCAAATTCGCTGGCAAGAACTCGGCTGCCCTTCGGGATGGCGCCAGGGTAAATGGCCAGGGATAGCTCTTTGGTGTCAACCTGGAATGCACGTCTGCAGCCGAGCGGTAATAGAACAGAAAGTAAAAGGATGGATAATGCAAAATTACGTAGCATACTGTGCTCCTTGGGTAGGGCGGGATGAATACAAGTGAGAAGATTATAGCGGTAGCAGGCGGGGAGGTCAAGATCTTCGACAAGCTCCCTTCGGTGTAGCTTAGGGCAAGCAGGACAGGACATTTGGCAAAGGCACGGCGGACGGGGAAGATATGGCCGAGAATGTCGGGGCAATGGTGCCCATCGCACAACATTCAGTGGGTCGAGGGAAAGTCGCCACTCCCATAAGCAAGAGGGGCAATTGGCTATTATTAATGTGGCAGCAGACGGGATGGGAGGCTACTTCTGTTCGATGAGAATTATGGTGATGTCGGCTTCGTCTTTGCTCTGCTGGACGGCTACGGAAGTCATATTGGGAGGCTTGCCTATGCCGATGTTCAGCAGGTGACCGTCAGACATCTTTACATCAGAGACCTTGGCGTCGGGATACTTGCCCTTGTAGAAGTCAGCGACTTTCTCAAAGCTGTCGGTGGTGGTGAAGACGAAGTTGAGGTGCTTGCCAGCGGCAGTTTCAGTAATCTGACCGCCCTGTTGGGTGGCGCCAGGGTAGATGGCCAAAGAAAGCGCGGAAGTGTCGAGGTCTTCGCCGACGGTGACGGAGTGCTTCTCGCCGGATTCGCCCTCAATAGTGATAGTGGCCTGCTCGCCGGCTTTGTCGGTCTTGATCTGAACCTCGCCCTCGCCAGTCTTGATGGTAGTCTGGCCGGTTTGCTGCAACTGACGGGCAGCCTGGACACCTTGCTGGGCCTCGCGGGTACGGCCGCAGCCGATTAGTAACAGAACAGAGAGCAGAAGGATGGATAGGGCAGCATTGCGTAGCATAAGGGACTCCTCCGGGTGGGGCGTGATGGATGCAGGTGAGGAGATTATAACGGCAGCAGGCGGGGCGCGTCAAGCCGTTCGACAAGCTCAGGACATTCGCCTTTGCCAAGGCTGCGGCGGACAGGGTCCCTTCGAGGGCCTCAGGACAAGAGGCACAACAGGCGCAGCTACGATTCGAGGAGGGCGGCGATGTAGTCAAGGAGGACAATCTCGTAGGCGGCAGTGTCAGGATGAGCGGCCAGAGCAGGATTGTCCTCCCGTAGTTTGTGATGAGCCTGGCTTTCGATCTGCTGGCGCCGGGTGGGGGAGAGGGCATCCAGAGCGCGACGGCACTGGGCAATAGCTTCCTCGCGTTGGGCCAGCTCCTCACGGCGCTGCTGCCGGCGGTGGCGCTCAGCTTCGGCGGCCTCGCGGGCTTGTTCCTGATCAGCCTGGGTCTTTAGATAACTGGCAGGCGGGGCCCAACTGTTACGGATGGCCTCTACCAGCATAGCGGGAGGGTCGTTGGGGTCGCGATAGGGCAGATACTCGAGCTGGCGGGCGACTTCATCAGCGTTTTGAGTAAGCAAACGGCGGGCGACAGGGGCACTGACGCCAGTGTCAGTGAGCTGGTCGAGGAGATCAGCCTGGCGGCCCGAGGGG
>JALGTY010000224.1 GCA_029821145.1 Candidatus Zipacnadia bacterium | reverse complement strand
GCTGGCTGTCCTTTTTCCTCAACGGACGCACCAGGACCACGTGGAAGATATCAATGCAAGTGCCCAGGGGGCATATCCAGCCGCAGAAAAAGCGCCCCAATACCGCTGTCAGCACCAGCAATGCCAGCGCGGGGATGAACAGACACAGGAGGCCGACGCTGATAAAGTGGGGCAGCGCCAGAGCCGTGACCAGTGCCGCCAGGGGATCGGCGCGCAGAAAGATGCTCACATGAGTCGTGTCTTGCAGGGGCCATTGCGCGGCACGAAGCAGCACCACAAAAATGACCAGAAATACTACCTGGCTCAACCTGCGCAGGTTTTTGCCCCGGTTCATTGCTTTACTCCAAAGAGATTCCGTATCTCAACGGCCGCGATTCAATCGGGGAGTTTCACGGAAAAAGGGGATCCGTCAGCTATTGCTTGATAACCAGCACCGGCGCATCGGCGCTGCGCACGACCCGCTCGGAGACACTGCCCCATACCGCCTCTTGGCTGGGACTGCGGCCGCGCGAGCCGATGGCGATGCATGACACCTCCAACTCCTTGGCTGCCCTGAGGATGCTTTGTTCGGGAACGCCCAACTCAACTCTCAAGTCCACTTCCACACCATTCTGCCGTAGCCGCTCGGCCATATCCTCCAGCCGCTGCCTGTCAGTAGCGTCGAATTCGGCCAGGCGGTCCATCAGGTGCGGTTCGAGCCGGGTGGCGTCCTGCACGTGCAGCAGGCTGACCTGCTTCATTCCCTTGTCGGCCAGGCTGATGACATCATCAAATGCAGATAGCGAAAAGTCCGAAAAGTCGGTGGGAAACAGCATGTGCTCCAAGAGCGGTCGCTTCAGTCCGCCGATCATCTCCTGGTCTTCTGCCGGCGGGTGCAGCACCAGCATATTGGTGGGGCCGTGTCTTATAACATCCAGCGAAACGCTGCCGAGGAAGAACTCCTGCCAGGGGATGCCGACAAAGGCGTTCATGATGATGGTGTCGGCGCTGCGGTCCTTTGCGACCTGCAGCAATTGCTGGGCCGGAATGCCGATCCGCACCACCGCCGCCAGCGGCACCTCGGTACGCTCTTGCGCCTCTCCCACCACTTGGTTAAGTTGCTTCTCGGCCCGATGCACTAACCGCCGGTCTCGCTGCGGCCAGGGCAGCACTGACTCCACGCAATGCACCAGTGTCACTTCCCCTATCGGCATATTGCGAATCAGGTCCAGCAGCAGATCAACATTAAGCTCCGTGCGCGAAGTCGCTATCAATACACGTTCTAACATTGGGCTGTTTCCCCTAGATGCGCAGATTGAAAGCAAACCCAGCTTGAGTACATTATACCTAAATTCCTCCCGCAAGGCCATTTCCGTTGTGGCCATACAGGTCTGAGCGCCCCAAGTGTGGAATCAGAAGGTGGTAGGTTGCAGAGGGCGCAGGCGCGATCCAAGTCATCAGACAATAAGGTGTGCAACATGACACAAGACTTTCCCGAAGAGACAGCAAGTCGCTACGACCGCTGGTACCAGACGCGCTTTGGGCGCTGGGCAGATAGGCTCGAAAAGCAACTGCTGGCGGAACTATTGGGACAGGCGCAGGGCAAGAGCGTCCTCGACATCGGCTGCGGCACCGGCCATTTCTCCCTGTGGCTGGCCGAAATGGGCTACGACGTCACGGCCATAGACAACTCCGATGCCATGCTGCAGATAGCTGGGGCTAAACTCGGCCACGCGGCCACGGTACAGCAAATGTCCGCCGAAAACCTGGAGTTTCCCGACAATAGCTTCGACATTGCCTTCATAGTCACTGCGCTGGAGTTCGTTGATGACCCGGAAAAGGCCTTGAACGAGGCGGCTCGCGTAGCCCGCAAGAGCATTATCCTGGGAGTGCTGAATAGACAGAGCCTCCTCGGCCGATGGCGCAAGTTCACCGGCCTGTTGAAGCGCAACACCTACAGCGACGCCCGATTTTTCACACCCGGCGAGCTTGCTCGGCTATGCCGCCAGGCCGCAGCCGCAAATACCAAGGAGGCCGACATCTACTGGAGCGGCGCACTGTGCCTGCGCCAGTTGGTGATGAAGCAATCGGCGCGCTGCCCCTTCCGCGCCTTCATCGGGATGCGGGTCAAGCTCGGCCGGTCATGAATTGAGAGGGAGAATCTGCTATGTCAGATGACAGCATCGAGTATTTGAACAACGAAGAGCGATGGCCGCCAGACGAATGGCCCGAAGGCGGGCCGGAGCACGGGGAGCGCTGCCAGTACGAGTTCGGAAGAGCTACCCGCTGCGGCTTGCCCCGCTACCTTGGCAGTGAGGAGGCCGAGCCGCGCTGCATATTTCATTACGAGGGCGAGCGCGATCCGAGTGAACTTCACCGACAGTTAGAGATGGCGGCAGACCGTGGGGCACTATTGTGGGAAGCAGACCTGGAAGGTGCCAGGCTGTTTGGCGCTAAGCTGCAAGATGCTCAACTCATGGACGCCAATCTCCAAGACGCATTCCTGGTAAAAGCCGATCTGCATAACGCCGATCTGACGGACGTCAACCTGCAGAACGCTGACCTGCGCTTTGCCAACCTCCAATATGCCGACCTGACAGACGCCAGCCTGGAAGGAAAAATAGATCTGCGCCGCGCTGACCTCTCCAACGCACGGCTCTCAGGTGTTCAGCTTGATCCGCAGAGCAGGCTGGCTCATGTGACGTGGGCTGACGACGGCGGTATAGTGATTCGCGAAGAACGTGAGGCCCATGCCGCCAGGAGAGAAGGCAAACACGAAGCGGCACTACCCCTGTTCAGGACGGGGGAGATGGTATATCGCAAGATAAAGCAGAGCTATCACGAATCGGGGGATTACCAGACGGCCGGGGAATTCTTCATCCGCGAGATGGAGTGCAAGCGGGCGCAGATGTCAATAGCGACCGCCAACCACCCCCGGGCGCTCTGGTACCAACGGCTGGCCTGGTGGCTTATGTACCGCTCCTTTGGCTACGGGGAGCGGCCGTGGTGGCTGGTCGAAATCGCCGTGCTACTGGTGCTTATCTTTGCCACAGTCCAGGCCTATTTTTGTGGGTTCACTGACACCGCGCGGAACGTGCAGATCGGTCCTGGTGTGGCGTGGTCGCCGACCATTGGCGGGGTGTTCAGCTTCCTCAATGCAGTGTATTTTAGCGTCGTAACCTTTACCGGCCTTGGCTATGGCGACATGCAGCCGGCTAGCGGCATAAGCAAGACACTGGCCGGCCTTGAAGTCGTAATCGGCCTGCTGACAATGAGCCTGATATTGATTACCATCGTCCGCAAATGGACCCGTTAGCGACAGATGCGACAAGGATATCGCTGGGTCGGTGGCGAACAGATATGCACGGGAAACACTACAATTCACGAGGACACTGCAATGAGACGCGCCGCTCAGCATGTAGTCATTCTGGTGGTGATCGCCATCTTGGGCTGCTCCAGGAACATCGAACCTCAGCAAGCCGCCGCCCAGCCGCCTCCGCCTGCCGAGGCCGCCTCGGTGCGGGCTACGTGTGTGGCGGGCCAGTTTTACAAGGCCGATCCCGAAAAGCTGGCGAAGGAAGTCAATGGCTACCTTGCTGCCGCGCAGGTGCCTGAGATCGCCGACGACATCATCGCCGTCGTGGCCCCACATGCCGGCTATGAATTCTCAGGACCCGTCGCGGGCTATTCCTACGCTATCCTCAAAGACCGCAGCTACGATACCGTGATTCTTGTCGGCCCGTCGCACCGTGGGATGCCGCTGAGCGGCGCGGCGTTGAGTTCGCACCGTTTCTGGGAGACGCCGCTGGGTAAGGTCCCTGTCAACGGTGAGATGAACGAAAAGCTGCTGGCCACGAGCAGTCGCTTCAAGATGAGTGATGCCGCCCACGATGATGAGCACTGCCTGGAGACGCAGCTTCCGTTCCTGCAAACGGTGCTGGAGGAGTTCTCCATCGTCCCGATCGTGTTCAGCGATTTTGCCCCCCACAACACCCGGCCGATAGGGGAAGCGATTGCGTCGGTGGCTAATGAAAAGACGCTGCTGGTGATTAGCACTGATCTTTCGCACTATCCGGCCGCCAAGCAGGCCAACCTGGTAGACCATGGAATTCTGGACGCCATCTGCACCCTTGATGTGGATACCGTGTATGCCGCCGACAGGGAACTGCTTGCCCGCGACATACCGAATCTGCACTGCACCGCCTGCGGGCTGGGGCCGGTTGTGGCGGGGATCGGCGCGGCCAAGATGCTCGGAGCCACCAGAGCCAATATGCTGTACTATGCCAACTCAGCCGACGCCGACCCACGCAGTGCGAGCCGATGTGTCGGCTATGGAGCAGTGGCGTTTGTGGGCGAGCGGAAAGCTGCCACGTTTTCCGGCGAACCTGGCGACACCTCAAGCGTCGAACTAGACAGTACCCAGCAGCAGTACCTGCTCAAGCTGGCGCGCAGCACCATTGAGGCCTACCTTGACACCGGCACGCTTCCGGACATCGCGACCTCGGACCCGGCCATGCACCAGCAGCGCGCCGTGTTCGTCACGCTGACCAAGGATGGCAAACTGCGCGGCTGTATCGGCCAGATTATCGCGCGGCACACGCTAGCAGCGGCTGTGCGCGAGGCGGCCGTTTCGGCGGCGGTTCGTGACCATCGCTTCCCGCCGGTGACGCGTGACGAGCTGGACGAATTACACATCGAAATCAGCGTGCTTTCACCCATGGAGCCGGTGGCCAGCTACACCGATATTGAGGTTGGCAAGCATGGGGTAATGGTGGTGCGGGGCCGTCGCAGCGGAGTATTCTTGCCCCAGGTGGCCCCGGAGCAGGGCTGGGGCCGCGACCAGATGCTGCAGAATCTGTGCAGCCACAAGGCCGGCTTGCCGGCTGACGCCTACAAGGACCCGGACACCGAACTGTACGCCTTTACCGCCCAAGTCTTCGGCGAATCAGAAGAGCACTGAGAATGACTAGCGAGCAGTCCGAAAAGGATACCGGCGAAGAAACCTTGACGCGGCGTGAGTTCCTGAAGAGGGCCGCGTTGGCTGGTGTCGGGCTAACCGCTGGCGCTGCCGGGCTGAGCCGACTCCTACCTCCTGCACACGCCGCGACCGGGGCCGGCGTGCATGAGGCGCTGTACTACAAGCGGCTGTCTGGCAACCGGGTCCAGTGTACTCTGTGCCCGTGGCAGTGCATAACTTCCGACGGTCAGCGGGGAGCTTGCCGGGTGCGTGAGAACCGTGGCGGCGAGTACTACACGCTGGTCTATGGCGAGGCAGCGGCGCTGCATGTGGACCCCATCGAGAAGAAGCCACTGTTTCACTTCTACCCCGGCACCCGGGCGCTCTCGGTGGGCACCGCCGGCTGCAACCTGCGCTGCAAGGACTGCCAGAATTGGGAGATCTCCCAGCGCACCCCCGAGCAGCTTCGCGCCGAACACCGCCTCGTCAGCATGTCCCCTCAGACGCTGGTGTCTAAGGCCAAGTCCAACGGCATTCCGGCAATCGCCTACACCTACAACGAGCCGATTGCGTTTTACGAGTACATGTACGATACCGCCAAACTCGCCCGCCCTGGGCAAGTGGCTGGAGATCGTCTATCTGGTGGTGCCGACGGTCAACGACAATCCGAAGACCATCGAGGCGATGGCAAAGTGGCTGGTAAAGGTGGCCGGGCCATACATACCGCTGCATTTCTCGCGCTTTTTCCCGGCCTACCGCCTCAAGAATCTCCCTGCCACTCCCATAAGCACGCTCCGACGCTGCCGTCACATCGCTCGCCAGGCGGGTCTCAAGTATGTCTATGTTGGGAATATCTCCGGCAGCGATCTGGCCTCGACGTATTGCCCCAGTTGCGGACAGATCGTCATCAAACGCGACGGCTATCAAATCCTTGCCCGCAATATCAAAGCCAGCGGTGCTTGCCGTTTCTGTGGCACCAAGATTCACGGCATCTGGTAGCGGACAGATGCGTCGGGACAAAAGTTTTTGAGGAGGGGGTTTGGGGGAACCGCTTTTTACAAAAAGCGGTTCCCCCAAGGTGTTGTCGTCAGCCGTTTGCCGCTGCCGTTGCGATGATGTTGAGGCCCTCATCAATATCGTCTTTGCTGATGTTCAGCGGCGGGGCGATGCGCAGCAAATCCTCGCCAAGGGCGTTGACGACCAGGCCGTTCTCCAGGCATACCTTTTGCAGTTCACGCCCATCTACATTCTGCAATTCCAGGCCGAGTAGCAGCCCGCGCCCGCGCACTCCGGCGAGGAATTCACAGTCGGCCTTGAGCGCCTCGACGCGCTGCTTGAAGTACTGTCCCATCGCCTTGGCGTTATCCACCATCTCTTCACTTTCTATGGCGTCTATCGCTGCCAGTGCCGCGGTGCAAGCCAGGTGGTTGCCGCCGAAGGTGGCGGCGTGATCGCCGGGTTCGAAGGCTTGGGCGACGTCTTCTTTAGCCAGGCAGGCGCCAACCGGGAAGCCGCCCCCGAGCGACTTGGCCAGAGTGAAGATGTCCGGCTCGGCACCCTCGTCCATGTAGCCGAACCATTCTCCGGTGCGGCCCATGCCGGTCTGCACCTCATCGAAGATCAGCAGCATATTGTTTTGCTCGCACAACTCTTTGACCTTCGGCAGGTATCCGGGCTCCGGGACATTGATGCCGCCTTCGGCCTGGATCGGCTCCAGGATCACCGCACAGGTCTTCTCATCAATTGCCGCTTCGAGTGCGGCGAGGTCGCTGAAATCCACGTACTTGAAGCCTGTCGGCAGCGGGTAGAAGGGTTTCCGGTACTTCTCCTGGCCGGTGGCGGTCACTGTCAGGAGCGTGCGGCCGTGGAAGCTCATGTTGGCGGTAATGATTTCGCGACAGTCGGGCACGCGATGGAGGCCGGCCCATTTGCGCGCGAGTTTTATTGCTGCCTCGTTGGCTTCCGCGCCGCTGTTGCAGAAGAAGGCACGGTCGGCACACGAAAGCTGCACCAGCTTCCTGGCCAGCTCAGCCTGCTGGGGGATGTGGTACAAGTTGGAGGTGTGCATCAGCGTCTTGGCCTGCTCACAGATGGCAGCGGTCACCTTAGGGTGGCAGTGGCCGGGCCCGAGCACTGCGATGCCTGCGACGAAGTCCAGGTATTGGTTGCCGTCGGCGTCCCACAGCCGGCTGCCCTCGCCGCGCACGAACGCCACAGGCAGTTGCGAGTACGTGGGCATCAGATATTGCTGTGTCAACTCGGCGGCTTGCCGGTTATTCATCAGTTGTGCCTCCGTCCGCGGCGATCATCGTTCCGACACCTTCCTCGGTGAAAAGCTCCACCAGCAGCGAGTGTTGCACCCGGCCGTCTATCAAGTGGGCGCTTGTTACGCCATTGTCTATGGCCTCGACGGCTGCCTCGACTTTCGGGATCATGCCCTTGCTGACGGTACCATCACTTATGAGCTGGCGCGCCCGGGCAGTATTCATCACGCTGATGAGACTTGAGGAGTCTTCGACATCGCGTAGCACACCGGCCACGTCGGTCAGCACAATCAGCTTTTCGGCCTGCAGCGCTGCGGCGACCTCAGAGGCCACGGTATCGGCGTTGATGTTGTAGCTCTCAGAATCGGAGCCGACCCCGACGGGCGACAGCACCACGATATAGCCGGCGTCATTCAGCACATCAATCAGCTTGGTGTCTATGCACTCGACCTCGCCGACGAAGCCGAGGTCGCCTTCGTCGGAGTGCTTCTTGCTGGCGGTGATGAGCTTGGCGTCCTTGCCGGAGAGTCCGACCGCCCGGCCGCCTTCGGCGTTGAGCAGCGACACCAGCTCCTGGCCGACGAGACCGATCAGTACCATCTGCACGATCTCCATCGTTGCTTCGCCGGTGACGCGCAGGCCGCCGACAAACTCGGGCTTCTCGCCCAGCCGCTCCATCATCTCGCTGATTTTCGGCCCGCCGCCATGCACCACCACAACGTGCACACCGACATAGTGCAGAAGCACCAGGTCCTTCATGACGCTGTGCTGCAGGGCTGGGTCGGTCATCGCCGCGCCACCGTATTTTACCACCACGGTCTTGCCGGCCCACTTCCGCATGTAGGGCAACGCCTCAATCAGCGTCCCCACACGGCCGTTCACGGAGCTAGTGTGCTTATCCATTTATCTCACCCGTTCTTGTGTTCAGTTTTCCTCTGCCCCGGCGAGTTCCGAAGCATCATATTCAGCGTTGAAGTGCACGTACTCCGGCGTCAGATCGCAGGTCCACAGTGTCAGCGTCTCCTCGCCTCTGGCCAGGTCTATCTCGATCTCGACCTCTCTTGCGGCCATCTTCGCGCGGCCCTGCTCCAGGTCGAAGTCCTGCACCTTACCCTCGGCGAACACGGTAATGCCGGCGATCCTAATGGCTGCCTGATCGGGGTCGAAGGGCACTTCGCTACTGCCGACTGCGGCTGCGATGCGGCCCCAATTGAAATCGCCGCCATAGACAGCGGTCTTGAGCAGGCTGTAGTTGGTCACCGCGCGGCCGGCCGTGCGGGCTTCTTCGTAGCTGGCCGCCCCGGTAATCTTCACAGTAACGAATTTCGTTGCGCCCTCGCCATCGGCAGCGATCTTCTTCGCTAGCTCCTGGGTCACGTGCAGAAGCGCCGCGCGAAAAGTGGCGAAGTCCTCCGACGCCTCGTCGGTGATCGTTTCATTACCGGCCTGGCCGTTAGCCAGCACCGCGACGGTATCATTGGTGCTCATGTCGCCATCAATGCTGATGCAATTGAATGAGCGCGCGACACACCAGTTCAGGGCGTTTTGCAGGGCTGCGGCTGCGACCGCCGCGTCGGTGGTGATGAAGCAGAGCATGGTTGCCATGTTCGGGCAGATCATCCCTGCGCCCTTGCAGATGCCGCCGAGCCGTGCCGTCCTGCCGCCCACCGTGAACTCGACGGCGCA
>JALGTY010000223.1 GCA_029821145.1 Candidatus Zipacnadia bacterium | reverse complement strand
TTCGCCGCCGGTGGTTACATTGCCGTTGTCGAAGGTGACGCGCAATTGCGGTATCTCAGCGATTGCCGCGTTGACATCTGCCGACACGATGAATGGGCTCAGATAGTGCGGGAAATTCTCCACCGTCACGGTTATGCCGGCGGCGTCGGCAAAGTCTATGACCTCCTGCAGGCCGGCGATGACGTTGGCGCGCGATTCATCCCGCGTGAACTCCTCCTTGCCACCGACCGGCAGCATCACCTTGTCGGCTCCCAGTGCCACTGCCGCCCGGATACCTTTCTTGAAATCGTCCCGGCCCTGAGCGCGCTCATTCGCATCGGCGAAATTGAGGCCGCAAGAGAACGTGTAGCAGATATTCCTCAGGCCGTAGTCATCGGTGATAGCGCGTATCTGCTGCGGCGTGTACTGGTATGTGCTTACCCAGTCAATAGCGTCCAGCCCAAGTTCGTGCGTGAACTGGCACAGTGCTTTCGCATCGAACTGTTCGCCCTCTTTCATCCCGCGTGCCATCGTGTACGTCATCATGGATATCTTCATGTTGTCGGTCCTTCCTTGATTAGCTTAATTCCTCATCTGGCTCTGCCCACAGCTCGTTGAGCATGCGTAGTGTGTGTTCAACCAATTGCTGACCACCCTCCGGGCCGATCTCGTTGCAGTACGGCCCGGCCCCATAGCTGCCCCCGGCCAGTGAGCGTGCCGTCGGCAGGTAGGTGCCGGTGTGCTCTCCGCCGCTGGTCAACTGTACCACAAAAGTCTGTTGCGCCGGACTCCGGGCCTCAATTCGCAGTCCATAATCGAGATAGAACTCGAACCGGTTGGTGGCAAATGCGATGTCACCCAGCCGGATGGCGTGTACTTCCTCCATCATAAATGGTTGCTCCTGCTGGGCCTCATAACGGGCCATCACCCGGTGACACCGCCCGATGCGGACGTGCCGGATGGAGGCCGCCCGTGCATCCGCAGGGACCTCCGCCTCCGCCTGCGCCAGATCCTTCTGCACCATTTCCAGGTCATCATCAGTGATCATCAACCGCGCCACCGGCACCTCCTCAACAAGATGCCGCAGCGGTAGGCACTCCCGCGCGTCCTTGCGTGCCAGTGGCAGGATATCGTCAACCGCATTGGCGATGCGGCGCCCGATTTCCTCGCGCCGGCTTACTCCACGTAGCTCCAACATCCGCTCTTCCTCCGCCTTGTGCAGCAGCGGGTGCGGCGATTGATCTCCGGCGGCACTGGCTTGTGGCAGGATGAAGATCCCTTCTCCGTGCCGCTTGCGAATCGCCACCCGTGCATCATGCCAGAAGTCGGCGGAGACATAGCTGGCCCCTTCCACTTCCTGCGACGGACAGGCCAGGTTCACCACGACCCCCGTCAGGTTACCCTCTTCATCCCACGTGTACATCAGGTCCACGCCGTGGTCCTCGTAGCCCTCAATGTGGCTGAAATCCGGATCGTCAGTGTTGCCATACATCTTACTGACCCCATCGGCCGCACGACCGACAGGCTGCTCCTGATCTTCGCGGTCACCATACTTACTGAAGTAACTCACCCGCCGGTTGTGGCCTACTACGGCATGACCGAAACCCCACCCGACGCTGGCCGGTTTGCGCATACGCCAGGCTTCCTCCACCGCCTCCGCCACCCGCTCCACGAACATGTCTGCGAACTCCGCCGGCGACATCTCCCCATCCACCTGCGGGGGATAGCCTCCCTCCCTGGTTGACGGTCCGGTGTGGGTATGTGTGGCATTCAGAACCACTTTCTCCGGTGCCAGGTCCGGTACCCGCTCCCGCACTGCCTCATGGCATCGCTCCCGTACCGCCGCCGCCAGCGTGCACTGGTCACACGAAACCAGCACGGCGCAGTCCCCGGTTTCCCCCTCCGATAGCGCCAGTGCTGTTACTGTCAGCGGATCGTGTACTTCGGTAGCCACCCGTGCATGGAACTGCCCATACAGCACCGTCGGGAGGCGGGGCGTGATGTCTCTTTGGGCCCAGCCAACTAGAAGACGTTCAGATACAGTGGCATTCATACCTTATGTTTCCTCCTGTTATGCTTGGTGCGCCTTTATCAACTCGATTGCTACATCGGTCAGGATGTCGCCCGCCTCCGGCGCAAGCCTGCTGCTCATGGCGAAGGTGGTCTCATAACCCCCGCGCTTGAACGCCTCCTTGTGCGGCACGTAGCCGACCATCCCGTTGGCGCAACTGACTACGAGCGCCTTTGTCGGATGCGCTTCCTCCTTGATTTGCAGGCCGTGCTGCACGAAGTACTCCGCAGGAATGCTGACCAGCGCATAGTCGCCGAGAAACAGCGCCTGGACTTCCGCCGGTTGGGTCCCGCGTGTCCTGATGCGCTCCACCAGCGCCGGCATCTGCTCATCGTAGATGTTGGGGTCCACAAAGCGTTGCGCGCCCTTCACCGTCCCCGCGATCTCCTCATCGGTCACCGTCCGGTACGGCAACTGCACCGTCGCCTTGGCCGCTCCGAGCACCCAGTCATCCCCGTATTCAATCTCTGCCAGCACCCTATCAGCGTCCTCTGCCAGCGCGGCCCCCATCTGTTCCTTCTTCGGTGTTTCCACCAGGCCTCGCGCGTCGGAGTAGTGGATATTCCCGCAGGCTCCGTTGAGATACAGCGTCACCGGAACTCCCCGCTGCTTCATTTCCTCGGCAAGGCTCCCCGGGAAGCCTGCGCTCACCTCGCCGGTCCCCCCGTGGTGAGTGGGGTGGCACGCGAAGTTCACCAACACCCCCAGCAGTTCCCCGCTGGCCTTCGACCGCGCTGCAATCACCACGAATTCCGGATCAATCGGCCCCTCAAAACACAGCGCCTCGGGGTCGTCAAATGTCCCGTGGGTCTTGGCCGTACCGCCGCGCATGATCAGCCGCCGGTTCCTTGACAGGCCGAACTCGACGCACCGTCCGATGCCCAGTTCGGCTGCCTCCATCTTCTCCAGCGCGTGCCCGAACATCTCCACGATCTTGCCCACCATCGTCTCGATGTAGCCGTCTTCGCGCCGACCACCGACGAACCCGGCGACCGCTGGCCCGGCGTGGTTATGTGTTGCCGAGACCATGATACTGTCACCGGGGAAGCCGTACCGCTCTTCGATCCGCTGCCGGATATCGTTGGTCGTCGTCCAGCGCACACTGAGAGTGTCAAGCTGGATGAACGCGATCTTCTGCTCGGCATTGTCAAGCACCGCCGCATGTGCATACAGCGGGTCCAGCAGTTTATCGGCGATGATCTCCTTTATCCAGCCGATTATCCGTGTCCCCAGCGGCGGCGTGATATCAACTTCCCCAAATCCGGCGCGCAGGCTCATTCTACGGACGCCCAGTCAACTTCCTCGAGCTGGTCGAGGTTCTCCATGACCTTGCGGAAGCCCGCCGCCGTCTTCTCAGCGACATCCGGCCGATTGGGTGCCCGCAGCGGCACAGTCATGCCGGTGTGGGTGTTGGCGTGCTTCTCGGCCACTGGATACTGCTCAGGGGAATAGTCAACCTCTGCCGCGTGTGGACAGCTCCACGGGCAGCCGAAACCGTAGCCATTCTTCGCCTGGAACACGGTCATCCTGGGCAGGATGTAGCTCTGCCACACGCCCGTCTCCACCCCCTCCGCCTTGAACGCCTTCACGAGTTTGTCGCGGAAATCCGCCGCATCGTCGGCGTGCCCCAGCGCTTCCATGTCGAACCTCGTCGTATAGTTGTACCAGGTATGTTCATGGCCTTCAGGCTCTGTCGGCGGAATCAGGTAGGCTATCTCCTGCAGGCACTCGGTGAGCCTCGCGGCGTTCTCCTTCTGCTGCGCCAGATAGCCGTCGAGCTTCGTCAACTGTGCCCGCCCGAACGCCGCCGTCAGGTCGTTATTGCGGTACATCCAGCCCAGCGCATAGGCATGGTAGTCGCGGCTTTCGGCAGGTGTGCGCGTCTCTCCGAAGGACCACAGTTGCCGCGCCCTGAAGTTCATGTCCTCATCATCGGTGACGAAGAACCCGCCCTCACCCGAGCACAGGCACTTGTTCTGGTTCAGGCTGAACGCCGCGCAATCGCCCATGGTGCCAACTTTCTTCCCGTTGAAGGTAGCTCCGTGCGCCTGGCAAGCATCCTCAATCACCTTCACGTTGTGCCGCCGGGCGACCTCAAGCACTTTGTCCATATTCACCGCCAGCCCGTGTAGGTGCACGGCAATGATCGCCTTGGTGCGTGGGGTGATGGCCTCTTCGATCTTATCCACATCAATGTTGATGGTGTCGAAGTCGAGGTCCACGAATACCGGAATGGCATTATGGTGCAGCACACAGGTCACCGACGATGACCACGAGTATGCCGGCACGATGACTTCATCCCCCGGCCCGCAGTCACACGCAGCCACACACATGTGCAGCGACGCCGTTCCCGAATTCGTCGTTATCGCGTACTTGTTGCCGCTCCATTCGGCGAATTCCTTTTCGAACTCCTGGCAGTTGGGCCCGAAGGTATGTATGTCTTGCTCCAGCGAGGCCATCACCATCTCGCGGTCAATGTCGTCAATCGGCGGCCACGGTTGCACTGTTCCCGTCGGACAAGCCTGCTCTCCACCCAGAATTGCAAGCCGCTCACTCATCATCATCGCTCCTTTGTCATGTCATTGAAATGCACCGGCCATGTTCATTCCTTCACGACTACGGTAATCTCTTCTGTGCCGCCGCCCTGCTGCAGTCGTAACGTATGCGGCCCCTGTCTGCTCAGCGTAGCGTAGTTCTCCATCGTCACGCTGTCACCGGGACCGTAGTCATATATGACGAAGCGGCTCAGCCCGTCGCCGTCCACATCGCCAAACTCCGACTGCAGTTTCGCGGCGGGCACGTCTTCTCCCTGGTTCCTGGCGACGAGGCAGTCATACTTGGACACATTCCGCAGCCGATAGAATACCTCGCTCGTCTCATTGGCCAGCGTCTTGCCCGCATAGTAGCCATACGGATACAGCTTCAGATAGATGCTGCTTGTGACGACGCCGTCCTTGCACTCCTTGACGAAGCCCTCGCCGATGCGCGGGTCGAGAGCGAAGCTCACCCGGCAGGCCCCCTCAATCGGCTCGGCTGTCTCAATCTGATACGATGCCGAATTGCCTTCCGAATGCACTATCCGAATATGCCGTCCAACCAGAGCGCTCGGATCCGCGGGCCTCGGCTCTATAGTAATGGTCCGGTTCTGCCAGTCACACGCCGTTATCTCGCCGGTGTATTCCGCCGCGCCGAGACTGACGCCCTCCTTGTCCTTCAGCAGTTTCGTACCGCGCACCAGCGTCGCAGTGTGAAGCTCGCCATTCTGCTCCCGCCACAGGCCGAATTCACCATCGAAGATGATGCCGTCGGCGTTTACTTCCGGGCCAGCGTTGTGCTGCATGATGATCGTGTCCACGAACTCCTCGGTGGTCACGCGCAACGCCAGCGGCGGGAATTTCGCTTCCTCATCGCCGCCACTCACCGGCACGCGCTCGATCTTGCGGATCGCCGCCTGCTCAACGTAAGGCTCCACAACATTCAGATACTGCCGTGTTAGCGGGCTTTCGCCCTGGGATGTTAGGACTGCCCACGTCATGTCATAGAGCTTCTT
>JALGTY010000222.1 GCA_029821145.1 Candidatus Zipacnadia bacterium | reverse complement strand
CGGAGCTGGAGCTGATAGGCGTCACGGTGGGCCATGGGCCGACGCGACAGCGGGCTAAGATAGCGCTGAAGATGCTGCACTGCGTGGGGCGTAATGATGTGCCGGTGGCGGTGGGTACGGAGAGCGAGTGGGATGTAAACCAGGCTCCGTGGGCCGAGGATTTCGACCTGCTGAGGCCGATAGAGCAGCCGGCGGCGGAGTTTGTGGTCGAAACGGTCAACAATCGGCCGGGCGAGATCACGCTCATCTGCGTGGGGCCCTTTACGAATCTCGGGGAGGCTCTGGAACTGGACCCGGAAGTGATGCAGAAGGCCCGGCGGGTGATAGTCATGGGCGGATGCGTCGGCCTGCCGGATGGCGCAACCCCCGAGCCGTACCCCGAATACAATGCCAAGACAGATGCAGAAGCGACGAAGAAGCTGCTGGCAAGCTGCGGTGCGATCACACTGGTGCCACTGGACGTGACAAAGAATGTGCCACTTTCGGAGCGCAACCGGCATCTTCTGGCCGAGGCGGATTTGCCCCTGCTGCGCGCGCTGACAGAGCTCTATGAATACTGGCCGGGTGACACGCCGCTGTTGCACGATCCGCTGGCGGTAGGAATGGCCGTATCGGCGCGCTTCTGCCAGACCGAGCAGATGAGAATAAGCGCGGACGACGCTGGTGCGACGGTGATTTCCGAGGATGGTACCGAGATGGCGGTGTGCAGCGCGGTTGAAGCAGAGGCGTTTCTGCATTTCTTCATGTCGCGGCTGCTGAGCGAATAGGGCGGGAAATGAGGAGCAAGACTGGCTGATTTCAGAGAGCAGCAAAAAGAGTTTCCGATAGATATGATGCTGGCGCGGCGTGGGCTGCGTCACCACACCCTGGGGCCGACCGGCAGGCGCCTCTATTGCGACCGGCTTGATAACCTAATCGGCCTTCGTGGCCGGTTCTGCTACCTGCATGACCGCGAGGACGGCCAGGCGATACGAGACCCAATCGTCATGAAGATAGCCGTCAACGGGACGCCGATTACCACCAAGCGGGCGGCGGCCTATTGGTATCCGTCGCATCTTTACCGTCGCACCACCCAGCACGACCTGCGGATCCAGGAGTACAAGTTCATCACGGAAGATGACGTGCTGTGTGACCAGATCGAGCTGACCAATGAGAGTGATGCGGAAGTCACCATCACCATCGAGACAAGCAGCGGCGCGCTCTTGCAGGCGGCCCGGGTGGGCAAGGACGGTATCGCCGGCGGGTGGCGGACATACGGCCAGTCGCTGCGGATGATCCTGGCCGCGCCGGCGCGGCCTGATAGCAACACCCGGGTCCTGAACACCAAGCTGCGTCTGGGAGCGGGGCAGAGCACAGAGCTGTTCGTGGCCATGGCGGTCTCAGATACCCAGCTTGCCGCACAGGAGGTACTGCGCGGATGGGTGACGCACGAGGACCCGCTGCTGGCGCACCGTAAGCGGTATCAGGCCTGGTATGATGAGAATTGCCCCCGATTTGAGTGCTCCGATGAATGGGTCAGCCGCATGTGGTGGTATCGGTGGTTTGTGGTCCGGCACAATTATGTTGACCCCCGGCTGGGCCACATCCGCCATCCGCTTTTCTACGAGGGCAAGCACGGGGGCTATGCGCGGGGGATTACGGCGAGCGCGCCGCTGATTATCAATGAGGTGCGCTGGCTGCGCGATGCCAAATACGCCCACGGCATGATGCGCAATTACATCGAGACACAGCCGGAACACGGCCTCTACCGCGACCTGTGGGTGGACTGGGTACGAGACCTTGAGCCGGGACGCGAGGGCAATCCGGACCCCGGGTACGAGGAATTCCTACCGACGGCGTTCTGGGGAGCGCTGCTGGTGCATTCGGATAGGGAATTGCTGGATGATGCGGCGGTCTCGATGATGGCAAACATCACCGGGCTGCGCGAAATCCGCGACCGGAACGACAACCTGCTGCTCAACCCGGGCGGGCACCACATGACCCAGGAACACGCGCCATCGTTTACCCATTTCCATGAATATAAAGACTGGTATGACTACACCGAGTTGGAGCGGCCGGATTACTCGGCCTTCTTCTATGCGAATCTGTGCGCGACGGCGGCTGCACACCGCAAACTGGGCAACACGCAGGAGGCGGAATGGTTCGGGAACCTGGCAGCGCGCTGTGCGAACGCGATCTGTGAGAAGCTGTGGGACCCCAAAGACGGCTACTTCTACAGTATCCGCGAGGAGGACGGAGAGTTCGCCAGGTGTCGCGAGGCCAACGGGCTTTTCCCCTTCGCCTTCATGGCGGTGCCCGATGAGCCTGAGTACCACCGGGCAGTGGCATACCTGCTGGACGAAGAGGAACTGCTGACACCGTGGCCGTTCGCAACGACATCGCAGCAATGTCCGGCCTTCTCGGCGCAACCCGGCTACTGGGGCCAGCAGAAAAAGCGCGCCTTCTGCATGTGGAATGGCCCGACGTGGCCGTACACCAACAGCATCCTGGTCGAGGCGATGGGCAACCTCGTTCGCCACCATTCGCAGGAGCTCGTAAACGCGGAGATACTGTGCGCGTTCATGGGCAAGTTTGCGCGGCTGATGCACGAGGACGGTGACGCCGGCTTGCCGCTGGTGCGGGAGTGCTATGACGGTGAGACCGGCAAGGGCTACGGCTGCCCGGACTATTTCCACAGCTCCTACAACGACCTGATAGTGCGCTTCATGTGCGGGCTGACGCCGGCGGAGGGGCAGGAGCTTGTCGTAGATCCGCTGTGCGCCGGGTGGTCGCATTTCCGCCTCGAAGGGCTGCGCTACCAGGGCCATGACATCAGCATAATCTACGAATCGCGGCCCCGGAAAAAGGCGTATGAGGATGTTGAAGCGGGCCTGACCGTGATCGTTGACGGAGAAATCGCCGCCCATGCACCTGGGTTGGAGGCGGTGACGATAGAATTGCCGGCAGCGGCGGAAGTCGAGCCACATGGTAATGATCAGGACACCGAGGGCGAAGATGAAGAGCCCAGTAAACGCGGTGATAGGGCAGAACAGTGACCGATAGTTTAAATATGGCTATTAGTCGTCTGCCTCAGTACCTATTGCAACCGGCATGGCACTCCTG
The DNA here is from genome assembly GCA_029821145.1 of Candidatus Zipacnadia bacterium. Lineage (GTDB taxonomy): Bacteria > Armatimonadota > Zipacnadia > Zipacnadales > UBA11051 > UBA11051. The sequence goes on along the minus strand of JALGTY010000222.1, from coordinate 2,531 downwards.
GGCAGACTCCTCCGAAAGATAACGACAATAAGCCAGACCTGTCCTATCAACAATGAAGCTGCAATGTGCTTCCAACCTACGAGGTGAGTAGATAGCATCATTGTTGCATAGGATCTGGGCCGAAAAAGAGCCGCTGCACTCGAATTCCGAGCGCAGCGGCCTTCGATGCGACGGTATCTGTTGCTGCAAGCGTTGCGTCATCTAGTCGTCGTCATTGCTAGGGTGTTGCTACCGTTCATTGTCGTCGTGCGGATCGGCTGTTATCCATGGGCCGGGGCCGACCGTGTCGGCGGCGCCGTCCTTGCCCACCGCCCTGACGTCTAAGCTGCTTTGCACGTCGAATACCTCGCCGGCCGTTAGGAGTGCTTTGCCGGGTTTCACCCGCGATGTGGCCATGACCTCTCCCTTGTACACCATCACGTAACTGGCCCAGTGGTCGTCCGCCCTATATACGGTAACCCGGAACTGGGTGCCTCGGACGGCAGCGACTACCTCTGGAGTGAGAACCTCGAAGTGAGACCCGGGAGTAACCATCACGTCAACCGAGCCTTCTCGCCCGTTGGGGATCCAGACCACGGTGTGAAGTCCGGCGTTGCTGGACACAGATGTCAACACAGCAATGCTCAGGCCGTCTTGAATATCTACTCGGCTGCCATCGGCGAATTTCAGTACGCCTCCCTCAACGAACTCGCCCGCACCTATTACCGCCCCGTTGTGCGTTATAGTCCCCATTGGGCCGACTTCGGACTTGCTCCTGCCGCAGAGCACTGCGGCCTTGTGCCCACGGCTGTGGCGCGGGCATCCGACCACGAATTCGCTGGCCTTGGCGACATTGTAGCGGCCCACGAAAAACGCGCTATAGCTGTCATCTGAATTACGGTCATTGGGACACACGAAGATGCTGTCAGTGTCCACATAGGGGCCCACGGAGATAGGTAGCGGCGACATTGGGGGCCCGTGGTGGTCCTGATGATACAATTGGGCCGCAACGCCAATCTGATGCAAATTGGCGGCGCAGTTAACTACTCTGGCTGCCTCGCGGGCACCCGCGAAGACAGGAAAGAGCATCGCCGCCAGTACAGCGATTATGCCTATAACGGCAAGCAACTCGCCGAGAGTAAAGCCCCGCCTGTTGTTGTCGCCTCGCATTTGTGGTCCCCCCCTGCCACATTGATGTGTGACATGTGCCGGATCCTGGTGGGATCCGCTGGCCGGTCACGGCTATGTCTCGCGGCCTCATTGGTTCCGATTGCCAAGATGAGTTTACCCCGTTGCGTTCAACTTATTCGCAATCGATTCTCAAGACGCGGTCAAATCCAATGCCACTGCTGCAAAAGCCAGGTGGGAATGGCATTACAACTGCGAGGGGGCAAAAAGGAACGCTGCGCCTGAGCTTCAGGCGCAGCGGATCCGATACGACCATACCAGATAGCAGCTACGGGAAGTGTTGTCTCACCCAGTCATCATCGTCAACGTGGGACTGTCGGCGCGGCTGAGACTATCCGAACCACCTCTCCCACCACTCCTTAATTTTCTCCCAGAAGTTCTCCCACCAGTCTCGCCACCAATCGTTATCCCAGTCGTCCCACTGCCATGGGCCGGGACCGCGGTAGCCTTCGTCCTCATCTGGCGCCTCAGCAACTAAGGTACTTTTCACGAAGACTGATTCGCCTTCTCCCAGTATTACTTCCCCGGGCTGCAGGCGGGCTTCAACCATGACCTCGCCCTCGTACACGACTAGATAGCTAGCCGGGTGTCCGTAGTTTTGATAGTTCTCATATACTGTAACTCGGAACCTGGTGCCCCGGACGGCAGCGACTATCTCGGGCGTGCAGACCTCGAAGCGAGACCCTGGGGTAACCGTGACATCAATCGAGCCCTCGTTGCCTTCGGGGATCCACACCACGCTGTGAAGGCCGGCGTCGGTGCTGACAGACGTCAGTACCATGATGCTGAGACCGTCTTGAATATCTACCCGGCTGCCGTCGGCGAACTTGAGGACGCCGCCCTCGACTAGCTGGCCAGCCTGGATTTTGGAGCCGTTGTGTTTCAGCTCCCCTGTCAGACCGATTTCCGACTTTGCCTTGCCGCAGATAGCTGCAGACTTGCGCCCTTTGTTGTGCCGAGGACATCCGACCACGAATTCGGTGGCCGTCGCCGGACAGTAACGGCCCACAAAGAACTCGCTGTAGCTGTCCAATGAGTCATGGTCAGCGGGACACACGAAGACGCTGGCGCTGTCCACGTAGGATCCGAACGAGGCAAGGAGTGGGGTCATTGGCGGTCCGTGGTGGTCCTGGTAGTAGACCTGGGCCGCAACGGCAATCTGATGAAGATTGGCAGTACACTGAACTAGTCTGGCTGAATCGCGAGCACCTGCGAACACGGGGAAGAGAATCGCCGCCAAGACGGCAATCACGCCCATGCTGGCAATGAGCTCGCTGAGAGTAAAGCCACGGCCGGTGCTATTCTTGCGCATTTGATGAGTTCCCCCCTCACCGGACTTATGATGTGCCATTTGCTACCTGCTG
>JALGTY010000221.1 GCA_029821145.1 Candidatus Zipacnadia bacterium | reverse complement strand
GAGGTGCAGATAGCCCTGAGCATGCGCTACGGGGCCGGCTATCAGAGCATGGTCAGGATCGTGCGGGACGGCGGGATCGGGGAATTCTGCACCGGCATCGTCCTGGGCCAGCACCCGCTTGCCTACGGCTCGCGGCCGATGTGGTACTTTGAAGAGGGCAAGCAGGGCGGCACCATCAATGACCTGTTCATCCACGGCACGGATATGATCCGGTGGACGACGGGGCTGGAGTTTGCCAAGGTCATCGCTGCCGAGGCATGGAATGCCAGAGCCGACTGGGCACCGTTTTTCCAGGATTCGGCCCAGGTGGTCTATGAGATGAGCAATGGATCGAAGCTGATGGGGGATTGCTCGTATCTGACGCCGGAGAAGGCCCACGGGCCGTGGCAATTCTTCCTGTGGGGCACAGAGGGGCACGTGCATCTTTGCGGCGAGGAACTGATCTGGCAGCGGGCCGGCCAAGGCGATATGCCGGTGGAGATTGAGGCGGCAACTGAATTCGGTAGCCCGCTTGAGGATTTCGCCTCTCATCTGGAAAACGGCACCGAGCGCTGGCTGAGCATGGAGGATTGCTTCAAGGCGCAGATGGCTTCACTGGCCGGCCAGGAGGCGGCTGAGAGCGGGCAGCGCGACATGGCAGTTCCGGGGCTATAGAGCTTCCGTGACCACTCACATTCCCCTCACCCCTAACCCCTCTCCCTCAGGGAGAGGGGAATCAAAGGCGTGAGGGCCGGAGAGCTGGCACCTGTGTTCGGCGCGGCGAAGAGTACAATGCAATTCCAAGTCGCAAGGCGAGCAGTTACGAGCTTCCGGTAGATGCGGCATCAGGAGAAGGGGCCGATAGTGCGTAAGAGCGGAGTATTGCTGGTCGTATCAGGGCCTTCGGGTGTGGGTAAAGGCACCGTCATCGAGCGGGTGCTGGCCCGGCATCCCGAAGTTGCCAGATCGGTGTCGTGCACGACGCGCCAGCCACGATCCGGTGAGCAAGACGGCCGGGAGTATCACTTCGTGAGTCCAGAGGAATTCAGGCGAATGATAGCGGCGGGCGAGTTGCTGGAATACGCCCGGGTGCACCAGGACCTGTGGTATGGCACCCCACGCGAGCCGGTCGAAGAGGCGCTTGCGTCCGGCAAGGACATCACCCTGGAGATAGACTACCAGGGCGCGCGTAGTGTTCGGCAGCTCATGGGCGGCCGGGCGGTGCTGATATTTATCGCACCGCCGTCGTGGGAGGAATTAGTCCGACGCCTACAGGGGCGCAGTACCGAGTCGGAAGATGCGACCGCCAAACGCCTGGATAGCGCCCGCAAGGAGTTCAAGCATATAGGCATGTTTGAGTACATTGTAGTGAACGACGATCTGGATGACGCGGTGACGCAGCTTGAGGCAATCCTCGAAGCCGAAAGATGCCGGCTGAACAGGACTCAGTGGCAGCAGCTTCAGGCGAGGCTGCCGTTCGACAAGCTCATGGTGCTGAGCAACGTCGAAGCACGGGAGGAGCAGTGAAATGTCTATAGAGGAACCGCTGGCCGGGCATGATCTGCTGGAAGGCCGCAGGATCGTCATCGGTGTGAGCGGCGGGATCGCGGCATATAAGACGTGCAGCCTGGTCTCGGCGCTAAAGAAGCGCGGGGCCGAGGTGCGCGTGGTAATGACCGAGAACGCGACCAGGTTCGTCACGCCACTGACATTTTCCGCGCTGACGGGCGCTCCGGTCGAATACGACATGTGGGCCGAGCGCGTAGAAGACGCCCTCACGCATATATCGCTGCAGGAGTTCGCCGAGGCGTTACTGGTATGCCCGGCGACGGCCAATATCATCGGCAAGGTGGCCAACGGCATTGCCGACGATTTGCTAACGGCTGGCATCATGGCTGCGACCTGTCCGGTAGGATTCGCTCCCGCGATGAACTGCGAGATGTGGCACAAGCCGGCGGTGCAGGATAACGTGGCCAAGCTGCGGGAGCGAGGCTATTGGATAGTCGGGCCCGCCTACGGTGCTCTGGCCTCCGGTACGGTCGGCGAGGGACGCCTGGTCGGTTCGCAACAGCTTATTGCATGCGTCGAAAGAATGCTCCTGGAGCAGCAGCCGCCGGGCATTGACCTGCGCGGGCGCAAGGTGCTGATTACCGGCGGCCCTACGCGCGAGTACATGGACCCAGTGCGATTCCTCAGCAACGCCTCGTCGGGCAAGATGGGCTACGCACTTGCCGAGCAGGCTGCTGCCGCCGGAGCACAGGTCACGCTGATAACCGGAACGTCGCGGCAGATCGCCGAAGCCCTCGGCTTTGCCGGCGGGTTCGAGACTGTTGAAGTAACCAGCGCGGCCCAGATGCTGGCCGCCGTGCAAGACAACATCGCCAGCATTGATGTGTTTATCGCGGCTGCGGCAGTGGCTGACTACACCTTTGCTGAGATCGCCGAGCAGAAGATTAAGAAGACCGAAGAAAGACTGACTGTGGAACTGGGGCGGACGCCCGATATAGTAAGATGGGTGGCCGACGGCCCGCAGCGGCCGCAGATGGTGGTGGGCTTCGCGGCGGAAAGCCAGGATGTGGTGAGCAACGCAGCGGCGAAACTGGCCGCTAAGAACCTGGATCTGATCGTTGCCAACAGTATAGTGGAGGCCGGCTCCGGCTTCGGCGCAGACACCAACCGTGTGAGTATTCTGGGGCCGGGCGATTTCCGTGCTGATCTGCCGCTGATGAGCAAGTGGGCAGTGGCCGGCGCAGTACTGGATGAAGTGGCACGGCGCTTGCCGTAAGAAGCTTGCCGATAACGGTAGCAATGAGTCTCAGGATTTCATCTTGTAAGGAGGCCGAGTAGTGGCTGGTATGTATAGACTGACCTCAGAATCGGTGACCGAGGGACACCCGGACAAGATTTGCGATCAGGTATCTGACGCGCTGCTGGATCATGTGATAGCGCACGATCCCACCGCGCGAGTGGCAATAGAAACGCTGGTCACTACCGGTATCTGTCTAGTGGCAGGTGAAGTGACCACTGAATGTTACATTCCTGTCGAACACATCGTGCGAGATACAGTGCGCGAGATCGGCTATACCCGGGCCAAGTACGGGTTCGACTGTGAGACTATCGGCGTACTGACGGCGATCCACGAGCAGTCGCCTGATATTAAACAGGGCGTAGATGTTGGTGGCGCCGGAGACCAGGGCATGATGTTCGGGTACGCCTGCACCGAGACGTCGGAGTTGATGCCGCTGCCGATCATGCTGGCTCACAAGCTGGCAAAGCGGTTGGCCGAGGTGCGCAAGAACGACCAGGTGGAATACCTGCGGCCTGATGGCAAGACGCAGGTGACGGTGGAGTATGAGGACGGCAGGCCGCAAGCAGTGACCAAGGTGCTGCTGGCGGCACAGCACAGCCCGGAGGTTGGCACCGAGGAAATTGAGGCGGACCTGAAGGAGTATGTGGTGGAGCCGATTGTTCCCGCTGAGTTGCAGGCCGATGGGATGGAGATTCTGGTGAACCGCACGGGCAGGTTCGTTGTGGGTGGGCCGCAAGCTGACACGGGCATGACCGGGCGCAAGATAATCGTGGACACCTACGGAGGGCTGGCGCGTCACGGCGGCGGGTGCTTCTCCGGCAAGGACCCGACCAAGGTTGACCGGTCCGGCTCGTACATGATGCGGTATATCGCCAAGAACCTGGTGGCTGCAGGTGTGGCCGACAGATGCGAGCTGCAGGTGTCGTATGCCATCGGCGATCCGCAGCCGTTCTCGGTAGCCGTGTTCACCTTCGGCACCGGCAAGATAGCTGACGAGCAGATCGCCGAGATCGTGATCAACAATTTCGACCTGAGCCCGAAGGGCATGATCGAGAAGCTCCACTTGCGACGGCCGATCTACAAGAAGACCGCCGCGTACGGGCACTTTGGTCGTTCGGAGCCGGAATTCACGTGGGAGAAGCTGGACGCGGTCGAGATGATCAAGGAAGAGGCAGGACTGTAGCCAACGAGACTCTTTTCCCCGAACTGCAGCCGCACGAGCACTACGTACAGGTCGTTGTGGATGTAAGGGGTCGCGGGGAACACGGCCTGGGGCGGGCCTTTACGTATTCGGTGCCACAGCGGCTGGCCCAGGAAGTGCAGATCGGCAGCTATGTGCTGGTGCCGTTCGGCAAGCAGCGGCTGCCCGGGTATGTCATAGGTTTTACCTCCGAAAAGCCCCCTGCAAGACTAAGGGATATCATCTCCACGCTGCTGGACAAGCCCGTGTTCGGAGAGGCCGAAGCGGACCTTGCCGAGTGGATCTCCTGCCGCTATCTGTGTTCCCTCGCCGATGCGTTGCGTCTGCTGCTACCTCCCGGCAAGAGTCAAAAGGTCCTGCGACGGGTGTCAGCCACCGAAGCTGGCCGCAAAGCATACGAGCAAGGGCTGGTGGACAAGGCGCCGCGACAGAAGCAAGTCCTGGGCACACTGCTGGGCGGGCCGATGGAGTTCGAGGAACTGTGCCGGGCTATCGTCACCACTGAGAAGGGTGTGAAGCGGGCGTCGGTTTCCAGCGCGCTGGATAGCTTGCAGGAAAGAGGCTATGTCGTGCAGGTGCGGGAGCTGCAGCGGCCGGCTGCTTCGACTGTGTACCGCCAGGTTGCGTACCTCGCAGAGCCCGAAGAGCCGTGGGAAGACGTGTTGGCACAGCTCGCCGCCAAAGCGCCCCGGCAGGCCGAAGCCATCGAGGAATTGATGGCCGCTGATGATGAAGGTGTGCCGGTCGCCGGATTGAGCCGTAGCGCGGTGTCGGCACTGCAGAAAAAGGGCCTGGTTGTTGTCGAAGAACAGGCAGTGCGGCGAGCGCCCTACAGCGAGAAATGGGAAGGTGCCAGCAGCGAATTTTTGAAGCTGACCCCTGACCAGCAGCGCATCTACGACGACATTTCCATCGCCATTGACAATGACGAATTCCTCGAGGTGCTGGTTCACGGCGTCACCGGCAGCGGGAAGACCGAGATCTATCTGCACTGCATCAGCAAGGCGCTGAGGCAGGGCAAGTCGGCGATAGTGCTGGTCCCGGAGATATCGCTGACGCCGCAGATGGTGGGGCGGTTTGAGGCGCGTTTTGGCGAGCGGCTGGCCCTGCAGCACAGCGCCCTGGGCGTCGGTGAGCGGTTTGATGAATGGCAGCGAGCTGCGATTGGGGAAGCCAGCATCGTTATTGGCGCGCGATCCGCGGTGTTTGCGCCGCTGCAGAGCCTGGGCGTTATCATCGTTGATGAGGAATATGATCCGGCGTACAAGCAGGACAGCTCGCCGCGCTACAATGCCGTCGAGGTGGCCCGGCACCGCGCAAAGGCGGCCGGGGCGGTGCTGGTATTTGGCAGCGCTACGCCAAGCCTGGAGTGCTACTACGCCGCCAGGGCCTCGGAAGAAGTCGAACTGATGGAGCTGCCGCAGCGGATTGATGATAGGCCGATGCCGGCAGTCAAGATCATTGATCTGCGGGGCGAAGTGAAAACCGGCACCGGCACCACGTTCAGCCAGGAGCTATTGGACGGGTTGGAGGCGCGACTGGCCGCCGGGGAGCAGAGCATGCTGTTTCTCAACCGGCGCGGGTTCTCAACCTTCCTGATCTGCCGCAACTGTGGGTACACTCCCAGATGCCCCGACTGCGCCGT
>JALGTY010000220.1 GCA_029821145.1 Candidatus Zipacnadia bacterium | reverse complement strand
TCAGGTGCGAGTGCCGGCATCGGCTTCCGTCGAAGGTCACCCCGGAGCCACGGCCCTGAAAGCACATCGCCACTAAGGGTCGTCGGGCACGCCCGTTACAGCAAAGACAGAGTGCTGCTTGAATTGGCTGCGGCCATTTCTCAAGCAGAATATGGGTGGTACCGCGAGAGCTCACTCTCGTCCCATACTAAGGGACGGGAGTTTTGTTATATCGGATATGCACAGCTAGCCAATCGTTTTGCGTATCCCGCTTGAGAGGTGGGCCATGCCGCAAGACAAAGATGATCCCGCCCAGGACGACGACATCATCGAAATCGAGCTCGATGACTTAGCCGAAGCGCCCGAGGAACCTGAGCACGCCCAAGATGCAGACCTCCTCGAGATAAGTCTGGACGACCTGGACGAGGAGCCCGAACCGGACGCGCAGGCCCCGGCCGCAGGCGCTAAGACCTATCCGGGCGTTGATCCGGCTATGTTGCAGCAGCAGCAGGCCACGGACGAGATTCAGATGTACGTCCTCTGCAGCGAGACCGGCCAGCCGTTTTACGTCTATTGGCGGGAGGTGTCGCCACAGGCTTATAGCGTCTCGCGCGTGGAGACTGCGACGGCCGAGCGCGGCGAGGGCGCGGCCGGGCCGATGGAGCTGCACGGCACTTTCTCCGTGGCCGAATTCCCGGGCTGCCCTTACTGCGGCTGTCGGCGCATGAGCGTCTGCGAGGTGTGCGGTGCGACCATCTGTGAGGCCGCTGTCAAGACACACTGGCTGGGCAGTCGGACCTTGCAATGCCCTAATTGCGGCAACCGCGGGGAGATCGCCGCCCAGGCGGGTACGGCCTACGGCACAGAGCCCGGCAAGGGAAAGAAAGGCAAGAAGGGCTGAACGGTTCCGGGCGTGCGCGATAGCGACTTCCCGCGAGGCACAGGCTTTCGAGCCTGTGAGCCGTTGCCGTTGTCCCCTCTCCCTGAGGGAGAGCGGGCGGGGGTGAGGGTGCCTTTGCCCTCGCGTGGGTCGGGCTTTCCAGCCCGACACGTCTATGGGGTGCAATTCATCGTGACTGGAGTGCAGATTCATGTCGAGGGAAATGCCGACCACATACGAGCCACAGAACGCTGAACAGAGAATCTACCAATACTGGCTGGACGAAGGCGTCTTTGCCCCGGAGGTTGATGCTGGCAAGGAGCCTTTTTGCATAGTGATACCCCCGCCGAACGTCACTGGCGTCCTGCACATGGGCCATGCTCTGGATGTCAGTATCCAGGACCTCCTGACCCGTTGGCATCGTATGCTGGGGCACGCGGCCTTGTGGCTACCGGGCACGGACCATGCCAGCATCGCGACGCAGAACGTGGTGGAGGCGCAACTGGGCGAAGAAGGCCTGACCAGACACGAGCTCGGTAGGGACAAGTTCATAGAGCGAGTCTGGCAGGTGAAGGAAGAGCACCAGAGCCATATACGCGAGCAGCTCAAACGTTGCGGCGCTTCTCTGGACTGGAGCCGCGAGCGTTTCACGCTGGATGAAGGCTACAGCCGCGCCGTTCGCCAGACCTTTGTCCGGCTGTACGAAGAGGGCCTCATCTATCGCGGCGCGCGCATGATCAACTGGTGCCCCCGCTGCGCTACTTCTCTCTCCGACCTCGAAGTGGAACATACTGATCGTGCCGGGCATCTGTGGCACATCCGCTACCCGGCGGCTGACGGTGGGGCAGGTGTGGTGGTGGCGACGACGCGGCCTGAGACCATGCTCGGCGACACGGCTGTTGCGGTGCATCCGGAGGACGAGCGCTATGCCGACCTGGTCGGCTCCACCGTGATACTGCCCTTGATGGAGCGGCAGATACCGGTGATAGGCGACGACCGCGTGGAGATGTCGTTCGGCACCGGCGCGGTGAAGATCACGCCGGCGCATGACCCTGACGACTTCGAGATAGCCCAGCGCCACGACCTGCCTTCGGTGGTGGTGATTGGTAGCGACGGCACGATGACCGATGCTGCCGGAGCCTATGCGGCCATGGATCGGTATGAGGCTCGCAAAGCGATTGTGGCCGACCTGCAGCAACAGGGCCTGCTGGACAGCATCGAGGACTACGAGCACTCGGTGGGCCGGTGCAGCCGCTGTCAGACTACCGTCGAGCCACTGGTGTCGGTGCAGTGGTTCGTGGATGTGAAGCCGCTTGCACAAGTGGGTCTGCAGGCCGTGCGCGACGCCGAAGTCGTCTTCGTGCCCCCGCGCTGGGAAAAGGTGTACTGCGACTGGCTGGAAAACATCCGCGATTGGTGCATCTCCCGGCAGTTGTGGTGGGGCCATCCTGTCCCGGTATGGTACTGCGATGACTGCGGCGAGCAGACCTGTGCGCTTGATGATCCGACCGAGTGCGCCCACTGTGGCAGCGCTAACCTCACTCCTGACCCGGATGTGCTCGACACTTGGTTCTCTTCGGCGTTGTGGCCGTTCGCAACCCTTGGCTGGCCGGATGAGACCGCTGACCTGGACTACTTCTACCCGACCTCAGTGCTGGTGACCGGCTACGACATCATTTACTTCTGGGTCGCCCGCATGGTGATGATGGGCAAGCACATCCGCCGTCAGCGGCCCTTTGACACCGTGTTCATTCACGGCCTGGTTCGCGACGAGGAGGGCCGCAAGATCAGCAAGAGCCTGGGCAACGCTATAGACCCGATCGAGCTGATCGAGACCTACGGCGCCGATGCCATGCGTTTTGCGCTGGTGCAGCTCATCACGCATGGCCAGGACCTGACGTATTCGGAGGACCGCATCCTCGCCGCCCGCAACTTCGCCAACAAGCTCTGGAACGCCGCGCGCTTCGTGATCATGAATCTCGACGATGACGCCGAGGTGGTTGACCTGGCGCACGCCGACCTCAGCCTTGCGGATCGTTGGATTCTGTCGCGACATGCCGAGGCCTTGCAGCTCATCAACGACGAACTCAGCGGCTTCAACCTGGCTCAGGCCGCCGACGCCCTCTACGAGCACATCTGGGGCGAGTTTTGCGACTGGTACATCGAACTGTGCAAACCCGACCTCGCCAGTGACAGCAATCCCGACCGAAAGGCGACTGTGCAGACGATTCTGCGCGACGTGCTCAGCGGGATATTGCGTGCTCTGCATCCCTTCATGCCCTTTGTCACCGAAGAAATCTGGCAGATTCTCGTCCCCGACGCCGGTAGCATCAGCGTAGCCGAATATCCGCAGGCGGATGGCGCCATGCTTGATGCCGACGCCGAGAGGATGATGAGAGTCATACAGGACGTGGTCTCAACCGTGCGTAATCTGCGTGCGGTCATCAATCTGCCGCCATCGCAGAAGGCCGATGTGACACTTCGCTCGGGCGTAGCTCTTCACGACTTTCTGACATCAGAGGTCGAGAGCATCAAGCATCTGTCGGCTATCGGCGAGCTCAAAGTGCAGGATGTGAGCGATGATCCGCCACACAACGCAATTGGTGACGTCACGCAGGCAGGCGTGGACGTCTTTGTGCACACCGAGAACATAGATATCGCAGAGCAAGTCAAGCGCCTGGAAGACGAAATCGCCAAGCTCGAGAAGTTGAATGAGCAGTGCCGCCGCAAGCTCGACAACGCAGACTTCGTGAGCAAAGCGCCGTCTGTCGTGGTGGACCTGGAGCGTCGCCGCCTGGAAGAGAACACAGCCAACCTGGAGAAACTCCAACAGCAGGCCGAACTCATGCGCGGCCTGCTGAAGTAGAATCAACTATCATCGCGCGGTCACGCTTACGGCTACAGGCCATGAGACTTCGTCGCCGCTTCCGTAGTCGTACACATCAAACCACGAGTCCTCGGGGAACTCGCGCGCCAGCTTTGCGGCGTTGATGTCAGGATGTACTTCGCGATCAATGAGCGCGAACCTGGGCTCCGACGGATGATTGAAGTCGCCGCGTATCCCCGCCAATTTGTACTCAGCGCTGCCGTCAGCGGTCAGCAAACGCGCCCCGTGATAGTACCGGAAGCCCTGCAGGTGGAATGGGGTGGAGGTCATTATCTTGTACCCGTCGAGGCCGGCCACCTTGCCGGTGCCGATGCGTGAGTCGAATTCCAGACGCAACTCTGCGCCCTCCGCTACTTCCTTCGCTGCGAGCACTTTGTAGGCGATGCGGCGTACCGGATTGGTAATGTAGATGTAGTTCCCCACCATTGCAGCCGGATCCGCCGGCGCCGGTGAGACGGTGATCGTGTCGGTCTGCCGATCCACCTTGGTTATCTCCGCGCGGTATTCGGCTTGTTTCTGGGTAATGCCGACGCCGTTCTTCGTCAGCCTGGTGCCACCGACAAGCACCACCTCAGCAGGCCTCCCATCACGCTCTCTATACAGACCAAACCGGCCCGCGAACTCGAAGCCACCCGGGGCCGTGCGCTCAACGGAGCCGTCCGCCGAAGCGAAGACGGTGTCAGTGCCATCGGCCAGATGAATCACAACTCCGTAGGCCGCAAAGCCGTCTTCATCTTCGCCGGATACTGGGATGGCTTCCATTGAATCGATGACAGGCTGACCGCGATACAACTCCATTGCGCTGAGTATCTGCGTCTTCACCGGCGTGTCGCCCTGCGTGTGCTGAAGCACCCATTTCATCTCATACGGCGATCCCCCGACTGGTGATTTCCCGTCGCACACTATCACCTCTGTGTCCCGTGCTGAGGGAACCGTGAGGCGGAAATGCAGGCCATCTGAGTTCTGCAGTTCCCAGTCTGCCGACCACACGCTGTCTTCAGGTGTGTCGCGCTCGACATTGTAGAGATGCGGGAAGCCGAAAAGCGGATCCCACCAGCCATGAGTCCGATGCCTGTGGCATCCGGCTTTCTCGAACCACTCATCACTCGCGTACGGCACATCCTGTCCGGCGAGTGTGCCACCGTCCTGCTTATTGAGGTCCAGTCCCTCAGTGCTGAAGTCGCCCTCCTGCACGTGAAATGTCCGCCAGTGGTCCTCGCCCCCGGAGATGCGATAGAAGTCCAGGCAATAGAACTGGTCTTCTGACACATCAATTACCGCCAACATCCGCCGCTGCCAATCGTCCGGCAACACTTCATAGCCTTCGCCGCTTGCCATTTTGTCAATAAAGCCCTCCGCGTATGCTTCCCCGACATGTACGGGGCCGACGTCGGCGAAAAGCTGTGCTGTGGCCGTCATTTCCACAAAGGGGACCTGGCGGCCCAGGTTGTGAGTCATCCAGGTTCGTTCCCAATAGCCCGCGTTGCGCGGATAGCCAAGCTGGCCCAGGATCTCGCTCTGATGCGCGTCCATGCCAATGTGCATGATGTCGTCGTGGGTATGACCGCGGGCACGGCCGTACCGCAGCCACAGCGCACGTTTGTTATCACCCTTACCGCTGCGCAACATGGCCAGACCATATCCGTCCTGGAGGCAGCTTCTGTCATTCCAGTCGTCCGGCCACTTGGCGGCCTCGGTTTCCATCTCTTCTCGAGTGTAAGGAAACTCCACGGATGGCTGCCAGTCCTCGTGATGCACCAGCGCCCAGGCGAACTTGGGTTCTTTGAAGAGCTTGTATGCATGCTCGAAAGCTTCTAGGCGACCCTTGGGGCAAGTCAGCTTCCGCAGCTTCCGGTACTTAGGATGCTCTCCGATGTCGCCGACACGAACGTAATTGCG
>JALGTY010000219.1 GCA_029821145.1 Candidatus Zipacnadia bacterium | reverse complement strand
CTGCAAGCTCATGTCCATAACCTCCGTTGAGTCTGGTAGATGCTATTTCACGAACCGGCTCGAGGATTCCTGTATGGTTTTTGATAAGGTCGGGGAGGTATAGTACAGTGTCGCTGCGAACTATAAGATGAGTAGGCACTACACAAAGGAGATAGTCAGATGAGATCGAGGCGAGCTTTTACCCTGATAGAACTGCTGGTGGTGATCGCGATCATCGCGATTCTGGCGGCGATACTGTTCCCGGTATTCGCCAGAGCGAGGGAGAAGGCGCGGCAGGCAAGTTGTCTGAGCAATGTCAAGCAGATGGGGCTGGCGGCCCTGATGTATGCTCAGGACTACGACGAAATGGTGGTGCCCGGTGAGATCCGGATCCCGGGGGCGCAACGCTGGATGGGCGAGGGCGGCCTGTTACTGCCCTATGTTAAGAACGTGCAGATCTTTCGGTGTCCCAGCGCCGATGGTCCGGCAGCCAGCAAGTCGTTCTCACACGACGGACAGAGCTATATGTCTGGTACAAGATGACCGCGATCAAGTATCCGGCGGAAACTGTCATGCTGGCCGACTCCGACTGGACCCGCAGCAGAGATGACTACAAGGGCAGCAACTGTTGGCGAATCGACTCGGGCCGCCACCCCAGCTACTTCATCCCGGCCCGGCACAACGGCGGGGCGAACATAGCATACGAGGACGGCCATGCCAAGTGGCACCCGGTGGCGCGCGACCCGAACAGCCCATACGTGGGGCCGGTCCCGTACACCTTCACTCCGCAGGATGTGTGCTGGTATGCGAGCGGGTCACCGAAGTACTGAGCGAACGCCGCCGGCGCTAGCCTCCGGTGAACAGAGAGGATTGGAGCCAATTGAGGTTCTTGTCAGCATTTAGCTATGCCGTAATCACGACTATCGTCTGCTGCTCCGTGGCCTGTGGCGAACCCAAATCGGCGCAGGTGAGGCACCCGGTAATGCCGATACCGGAAATGGACGATGAGGCAGTAGCCGCGCTGAAGAGCCAGGTTGATCCCCTGCTGGCGCGGGGCATGGACTTCATACGCGACCTGGTGCCCAAGCAGAACGGCATCGCCGCCTGTGGCTGCCCCAACTGCGATCAGGGCTCACACGATACGCAGATTGTGTGGAATGGTATCAGCGACCCGGACGGTGCTCACTGTCGCTTCTGTGGTCACCGCTATCCCTCGGATAAGTACCCGATGGATAAGGTTCTCAGCTTCAAGAACCGACGCGGTGAAGAGGAGCAGTGGCGCTACTATGAATCGGCCGATGGCAAGCGCCACTTCTTCTCAGCACGCGCCCGCTATTGGCGCAAATGGTATGTTGCCCATTTGCTGCAGGATATTGCCGACCTCTACGCAGCCACGGGCGATGAGAAGTACGCCGATGCCAGTGCCGAGCTGCTGTATCAGATATCCCAGTGCTACGCCGGATGGGTGGTGGTGAGTAGGAACGCTCCCCTACCTGATGCGGCACCCCCATATCCGTCTAACAGCAGCATTTGGCACCACTGGCACTATCGCGATATGGAGCCGAGTGTAGCCTATGCCTACGACCGGTTATATGAGAGCGGAGCCTTGGAACGTCTCGGCGAGCGCAAGGGTGTGGACATCAAACAGGCCATCGAGCAGGACATACTCTACCCCTCCGTCGAGTTTGCCCGCAGCTTCGAAGAGACGTGGGGCAATGCCTCGCCGATACTGTATCACGGCCTGGTGCTCTACGGGCGCATCCTCAACGAGCCGGACTACGTTCACGACGGCATCAACCGCGCAGTTGGCCTGCTGCGGACCCATTACCTGTTTGACGGCATGTGGAAGGAGACCACCGTATCGTATCATCTGATGACCACCAGTACGATAGCGAGGGTCTTTGAGCGTGCCCGGGGATACTCCGATCCTGCCGGCTATGTGCATCCCGAAACCGGCAAGCGCTTCGACGATTTCGATGCCATGCGCGACATCCCGTTCTTCAAGAGGGCGGTCAATGTCGTCTGCGCTCTGGTATTCCCCAACGGGCGCATAGTGCCGGTCAACGATGCCTGGGCACGGAGCGAGTTGCCTGCTCCGGAGCGCAACGAGCCGGTGCTGTTGCCCGCCACCGGACACGCCCGCCTGGCCCGCCGGGATTATGATAACGCCATGCAGGCCCACCTGCGCTTTGGTCCCACCTACGGGCATCGCAACTACGGCAGCCTCGGCCTGATACTGTGGGCCAAGGGCCGTGAGCTGCTGTCGGACATCGGCTATACGCACACGGCGTGGCGGCTGTGGACCCTCCGCACCGCCTCGCACAACACTGTGATGGTGGACGGCTGGGACCAGACTTCACAGCCCACTGGCAATCTCACTCTCTATGCGCCGCTTTCGGAGAATATGCAGGTCGTGGAGGCCGAGGCCCGGGCGACTTACCCTAAGACAGTGTCCGACTATCGGCGCCGCCTGCTGCTGGTGGGGACCTCCGAGGCCGATGCCTACGTGGTGGACATCTTCCACGTCGTAGGCGGCCAGCAGCATGACTGGATACTGCATGGCAGTGCCAACTACGACCAGACGGCGACACTGAGCCTGCCGCTGGAGCCGCTGACCGGAACCATGTTGGGCCCCGAGGCACAGTTTCGGCTGCCACTCACTGAAAGCGATACGGGCGATTTCTCCGGTCCCGGCATTGACAGCCACCCGGAGGGAGGCAAACGCTGGTACCGGCTGCGAGGTGTCGGCTACGCCTTCATGCAACGCATCGGGAAAGCCGAGACAGATGACGACTGGTCGGCCACCTTCGACTTTGCCGACGATTCCGGCATCCACCTGCACACTACCGTACTGGGCCAGCCCGACACCACCGTGTATCAGATCGGCTCTCCCTCGATCCGCAGGGCCAATGAGAGCGATGCCGAGCTGCCCAATTACCACATGCCCGGAGTGCTGGTGCGCAGGAGCGCTGATGGTGACCTGGCGTCCACCTTTGTAGCCGTGCACGAGCCCTGGGCCGGGCAGCGATTCGTCACCTCGGTACGCTCACTTCTGCCTCTCAACGCCGGCGATCCGGCCAGCCCGGTGGCTCTGGAAGTGGTACATGCCGATGGCACCGACTACATACTGTCCACTGCGGTGGGGGCGCAGGCGCCGATGGAACTGCAACTGCCCGGCGGCACTCTCAAATGCGATGGCACGGTGGGGTTGCTGCGGCTGCACGAAGGCCGGGTGACTGCGGCCAGCGTGGTGGACGGCACCACGCTCACTTACGGCGGCTTCTCAGTGGCCGTGCCATACCCCGCCATCGCCGGCACGGTCGTGGGCATGGAGATTGATGAAGCAGCCCGCCGATATGCCTTGGTGGTGGACCGGGAGTTGCCCGCCTCTGAAGCCGTGGCCGGGCGCTTCGTGCTGGTCACTCACGGCGATGGCAGCAGCCATGGCTACGAAATTGCAGGATCGCAGCAGCGAGGCGACGAACACCTGCTGCATCTGACCGATGATCCGGGCTTCAGGCTAAATCCTGATGGGCAGACCGAATTTGTCTATTTCCCCCACAACACCATCAGCGGCCCCAACAGCTTCCGCCTCAGCAGTGTGGTGAACTACGAGCTGGACCAATAGCGCCACCTAAGCAGTTGAGGCGCAAACCAAGACGGCCAGGCACAAGGGATTCACGCTGATTGAACTACTGGTGGTGATCGCAATAATTGCGATTCTGGGGGCGACTGTCCCCAATGCCCCAATTTCCCACAAATTCCTGCATCAACAACGACGCGACAGAGGTAATCCGCACCAGGCGGCGAACAGGACAGACAGTACGAAACCCACTATGGGGGTACTGTCATGAAATGGCATTACTTTGATGACGAGGACCTGCAGGCAGTAAAACGTGTACTGGATAGCGGGCAACTGTGTTCGTTCGGCTCAGGCGCAACTGAGGTCCCGGCCTTCGAGGAGGAATTCAAGGCCGAATTCGGAGCGCCACTGGCCGTAGCGATCGTCAATGCCATGGCCGGGCTGCATGTGGGGGTGGTCGCCTCAGGCGCACAGTACGGCGACGAAGTCATCGTGGACCCGATGGTCACTTTCGCCTCCCTGGGTGCGTTGTATCACAACTGCAAGCCGGTCTTTTGCGATGTGGAAAAGGATACCCACCTCATGGATGCCAATCTGCTGCCTGAGGTGGTCACCGACCGCACCCGGGCCATTATCGTCACCCAGATCTGGGGCCTGTGCGCCGACATGGACGCCATCAACACCTTCGCCAAGGAGCGCGACCTGACGGTGATCGAAGACTGCGCCCATGCCATCTACGCCACCTACAACGGCAAGTACGCCGGAACGCTCGGCGACATCGGCGTGTACTCCTTCCAGGGGTCAAAGCAGATGGCACTGGGTGACGGCGGCATGACGGTGATGAAAACCGAGGCGCACCGCGACATAATCAATGAGATGAACACCTTCGGCACGGTTCCGCCGCGCCTCGGCTGGAACTATCGCATGAACGAGGTCGTCGCCGCTATCGGTCGCGTTCAGTTGAAGAGAGCTGCCGCCTATGTGAAGATGTGCCAGGACGCGGCGGCCTTGTACAATGAGGCGGTCGCCGGCTGTGAGTGGCTGGTGGAGCAGGCCGACCGCCCCGGCCGGGTCAACACGTACCATATCTGGGCCGCGATCTTCGAGGGCGACAACTACGGCATATCCGCCGAGCAGTTCACGCAGGCACTGGCCGACAAGGGTCTGGGCTGGGGCATGGGCTATATCCAGCGGCCCGCCTACGGACACGACTGCATTGCCAAGTACCTCGATGAGGAGCCCGACTGCCCGGTCGCCGAATATCTGATGCCCCGGATCATTCTGGTCAGCACCGGCGGCGAGCCCGAGGGCCATGTCGAAGCTGCCGAGAAGCTGGCGGAAGTCATCGCCTCCTTCTAACCCGGACAACTCACCAAACGCGTGGCTCGGCCTGACCTGCGCCTGGCGCAGGTCAGGTGAGTATGCGCAAGCATTCTCAGCTTCCAGCCCGAGGTCGTTGACTGACGAGGGCCGCCTCGCTGCACAGGCGGCCTTTGGCGTATGATGGGGGGACCAACCCATGGATGTATCAATCTCATAATCGTCAACTGGAACACCAAAGACGACCTGCAGGCCGCCATTGCATCCTGCTACGCCCATAGCGCCGGCCTCGACAGGGAGGTCATGTGTGGCTCAAGACTCGCCGAACTCGTCAACTGATCCCGTTCCGGGGCACTACAGCATCAATCCGTCGCCCTACAGTACGCACCAGAAGACGATTGACCTGGTGCCTGAGGGAGCAAGGGTGCTCGATGTCGGCTGTGCGCAGGGCTACATCTCGGAGCAGCTTGTGGGCGAGGGCTGCGAAGTGTTCGGCATTGAGCTCGATCCGGATGCTGCGGAACTGGCCCGCCGGCACTGTGCCGAGGTCATCGTCGCGGACATGGATACGCTCACCGAACTCCCCTGGCCGGAGCACAGCTTCGACGTCATCCTCTGCATGGACATCCTCGAGCATCTGAAGGATCCAGCGCGGGCGCTGAAGCTGCTCAAGCTGTATCTGAGGCCCGACGGCATCGTCATCGTCACCTTGCCCAATGTCGCCAACTGGTGGATCCGCTTCCGGCTGCTGCGCGGCAGGTGGGACTATCATCCCTTCGGGATCTGCGACAAGTCGCACCTGCGCTTTTTCACCCTCAATACTGCTCGGGACCTACTGGCCGAGGCCGGCTTTTCCATTGCCAAGTTCGACGTCACCCCCGGTGCCGGCGCATGGGCGCCATACTACTACACCGTCGGCAATTTATTGCGGCTGTTCAAGGCCGAGGAGAGCTTCAGCTACTGGCTCTCGCGCCATTTCCCGAGGTTCTTCGGCTACCAGTTCATCTTCGCCGCTCGGCTGGACGACCAGGCGAACTCGTAATGAGCTTCCTGGCTGCTGTGCAGCACAGCCAACGACCTCGGGCTGGAACTGTCGTTATGCGGAACCCGAATTTTGCTTTCGCAAAATCCACCCTATTCGGCCCCTCCGCAAGACAACGGCAACAGAGTCGGGCAGGATGCCCGACCTACGGGCTACAGTGGCAGCCTGACCCACTCCTTTGGAGTGGGTACCCCACGCGTTGGTGAATGATGCCGACTAGATTTAGCTGCCGAGGAAGCCGTCGCACCAGAAGGCCGGCTCGTAACCGTGCTCAGTGACCCAGCCTACCGCGCGGCGGACCTTGTCCATCACATCGTGTTGGTATATGTGCCACTCGCGGCGGAAATACTGCTCGTGGATCAGCAACTCAATCATCTCG
>JALGTY010000218.1 GCA_029821145.1 Candidatus Zipacnadia bacterium | reverse complement strand
GCGCTGGGCAATTTCATGGTCGCGAATGTCACGGCTCACGAGACCTGGCTCACGGTCGGGGAATTCCTGCCGGATAGCTACTACGGCGATTTTGTCCTCGCAAAGATCATCTGGGAGGAGCCGAATCAGGCAATAGGCTGAGGGGCGCGCATTCGGCCCCTCCGGAAAACAACGGCAACGGCACCCTCACCCCTTTAGTTCCCCTCTCCCACAGGGAGAGGGGAAAACGGCAACGGCGACTCGGGCTGCCCTTCGGCAAGCTCAGGGCCCTGAGCAACGTCGAAGGGGAAAGCCGCACCCACTCCAAACGAGTGCGTACCCGACGCGGCAATGAGGCGGTCAGTCGTCCAGGTCCAGGTAGATCGGGAACTGCGCGCACAGGTCCGCCACCTCGCCGCGGATGCGCGAGATTAGGCTTTCCTCACCACGGCCCTTGTGGCTGTTGCCATCGGCGGAGGCCCGGTCAACCGCGTCAAAGGGCATGGTGGCCTGGGTATCGCGGCCGTGGTGGATGACCTCTGCCATCCACTTGCCAATCTGGTACATCTGCTCCTCGCGCATGCCACGGGTGGTGAGCGCCGGCGTGCCCGGGCGGATGCCGCTGGTCTCGGTCGGCGAGCGCTTATCGTAGGGTATCAGGTTCTTGTTGCATACCATCCCCGCCGCCTCCAGCAGGTCGGCCGCTTCCTGGCCGGTGATGTTCTTGTTGCTCAGATCAATCAGCAGCAGGTGGTTGTCGGTGCCACCGGTAACCGGCTCGAATCCCTCCTCGATCAGCGACTGTCCCAGCGCCTGGCAGTTGCGGATGATCTGCCGCTGATACTCGCGGAAGCCGAAGCTCTGCGCCTCCTTGAAACACACGGCTTTGGCGGCGACTATTTGCATCAGCGGACCGGCTTGCACGCCGGGGAAGACGCCCTGGTCAACGCGCTCGGCCCACTCCTGCTTGCACATGATGATCGCACCTCGCGGCCCGCGCAGCGTCTTGTGTGTGGTGGAGGTGACCAGATCGCAGTAGGGCACCGGGTCAGGGTGCGAGCCGGCGGCCACCAGACCGACGATGTGGGCGATGTCTGCCATCAGATAGGCACCGACCTCATCAGCGATCTCGCGAAAAATCTGGAAGTCGATGATGCGCGGGTAGGCGCTGGCACCGGCGACGATCAACTGCGGCCGGACCTCCTTCGCCTTCTCCAGCACCTGGTCATAGTCAATCAGATGAGTTTCGGGGTCCACGCTGTAGAAATGGGGTTCGTAGAACTGACCGCTGAAATTCTGCTTCTTGCCGTGGGTGAGATGGCCGCCCTGGTCAACGCTCATAGCCAGGATCTTGTCGCCCAGCTTGAGCATGGCATAGTACGCCGCCATGTTGGCCTGTGAGCCGGTATGCACCTGGACGTTGACATGCTCGCAGTGAAACAGCTCCTTGGCGCGCTCGATGGCGAGGTTCTCCAGTTGGTCATAGTTCTCGCAGCCGTTGTAATAGCGTGCGCCCGGGTAGCCTTCAGCGTACTTGTTGGTGAAGATTGACCCCATCGCGCTCATCACTGCGCGTGAGGCGTAGTTCTCGGAGGGTATCAGCATCAGTGTCGAGCGCTGACGCTCCAGTTCCTGCTCCATAATCTGATAGACCTGCGGGTCCGCCTGTGCAAATGTATGGTTCAACATTCTATTCTCCCTATCTCACAGAAATCAGTATTGGTGCGGCACGTGTGAGGGCCCCGCTCTCCGGCTGCAACTACAGTCCGGACGCGGGGCGGATACCGGTGCCACCCCTTGGCCAGCAATTCCCACCGCAGGCCATAATCGGATCACGCTCCAATTCAGTATCTTACGACGGTGTCGCAATAAAAGCGGTTTCAAAACCGTATTCTCGGAGACTTCAATTATGAATTCGCCGTGCTGGCTGTTTTCCCTTCCTGGCCGCAAGAAAGGGCATCAGCCGACATCGCGGATCCCGATGCACACAGAGCTGCGGAAGATAGCGGCCGCAGTGGACTCTAGCTTCGTCGGGGAGGGGTGCGAGTTTAGATTGTCGGCACGTTCCGTCCGCGCGCTTCGCGCGGACGCGACAGGCAAGGATGCCTGTCGTCCAGGATGCGTGTTTTGTTGCGCGAGCCACGGGTTCCAGCGCGGCAACCAGGGCGGCAGCAGTTGTTCCTACTGCCGACAATCTAAACTCGCACCCTCGGGGAGTTGGTGGTTGCCTATTGGCAAGCTTAATGAGACGATAAATATCACACAGGGGTTGACACTATCGGGCAATGTGATATAATAGTACTAGAATACCAGTAAAGGCAGGCTACAGATTATGGGCAACGTATTTAGAATATCCGACGCGGCCTCACTAGCGCTGCACAGCATGGTACTGTTGGCGGCCAATGAGGACCAAGTGCTCTCCACCAGAGAGATCGCCGCGACCCTCCAGGTTTCGCAGGCGCATCTTTCCAAGGTAATGCAGCGTCTGAGGAGAGTCGGACTGGTGGAGTCAATTCGCGGGCCGACGGGCGGCTTCAAGTTGGGGAAGCCCGGTGAGCAAATCAGTCTGCTCGAAGTGTACGAAGCAATTGAAGGTGCACTCACGGCTACGTATTGTCTGCTGGGCACACCCATTTGCCGGGGTGAGAAGTGCATCCTCGGCGACCTGCTGGAGACGGTCAACCGGGAGACGCGAGAATACCTGGCAGGCACGAGTCTTAGCGACTTGACCGATGTCTATGAAGGGCCACAAGATGAAGAATGTTAGAAAGATAATCAAGATTGATGAGGCGAAGTGCGACGGCTGCGGGGAATGTGTGCCAGCGTGCGTCGAGGGGGCGCTTCAGATAATTGACGGCAAGGCGCGCCTGGTCAGTGAGCAGTACTGCGACGGGCTGGGCGCCTGCCTGGGCGAGTGTCCGCAGGGGGCGATAACCATTGAGGAGCGCATAGCGGAGGAGTTCGACGAGGCGGCTGTCGAGCGGCATGTGGCGGAACAGGCCGCAGATAAGGTGTCCCAATATCCTGGCGCTGCGCCCGCTGGTAGTTGTCCCGGGATGGTCGCCCCATGCCAGGAGGATCAGCCATCTCCGTCCAGGTTGTGCAACTGGCCGGTGCAGCTTAGCCTGGTTCCCGAGCAGGCTCCGTACTTCCAGGGGGCGCGCCTGCTGATTGCCGGGGACTGTGTGCCCTGCGCCTGCCCTGATTTCCACCGGCGTTTCCTGACAGCGCGCGTACTCGTGGTCGGCTGCCCGAAGCTGGATGATGCACAGTTCTACCGGCAGAAACTGGCCCAGATCTTCATGACGAACGACATCCGGTCCGTGGACATAGTGCACATGGAAGTGCCGTGCTGCTTTGGGCTGGTGCGTCTGGTAGAGTTAGCACTGGAGGACTCGGGTAAGCACATACCGGTGAGCGTGACGAAGGTCGGGGTCCACGGCGAGGTTGTGGAGACCAGTCAACTCAGCACTGCGGAGGGAAAAGGCCATGCTGAAATGCCCGGGGCAGGATACCCGGTACTGGAAGCCTGACGATATCTTCGACTTGCCCTGCCCGGTATGCGATACAGCGGTCGAATTCCTGAAGACCGACAGCAGGCGCACGTGTCAGAACTGTGGATACAGTTTCAGGAACCCGCGCTTGGAACTGGGTTGTGCTAAGTGGTGCGCGTACGCCGAGGAATGTCTGGGCTTTGCCCCCGAACAGGCCCCACCAGACAACGAGATAGGGCCTGTGACCGAGCAGCTTATCGCGGGGATGAAAAGCCAATTCGACAACGACTACAAGCGCATCGCTCATGCCTTGCGGGTGTTTGAGTGCGCGCGGGAGTTGCTGAGTGCTGAGGGGGGCGATGCCCGGGTTGTGATAGCGGCGGCTTTGCTCCACGACGTTGGTATCAAAGAGGCCGAACACAAGTACGGTGGTGATCACCAGAGACACCACGAGGCAGAGGGGCCGTCCATAGCACGGCGAATCATGGCGGATATCGGCCTGGGTGAGGCCACGATTGAGCAGGTCTGTCATATCATCGCAGATCGTCATAGGTCTGATGAAGTTGAGACCTTGGAGTTCAGGATCGTCTGGGATGCCGATGCGCTCGTCAACCTTCTGGAAACACCGACCAGCGGCGACGGCGAGCAGCGCGCCGAGATCGTTGAAAGAATGTTCAAGACCGGTACCGGAAAGAAGAAGGCCTACGAACTGCTCGCCAACTAGGGTCGTGTCCCTGAAATACCTTTATCCGTTAGAGGGCTTCGATACCGCGCCACAGCAACTGGAAGATGCTCAGTTGGAGAGTTCGAGCCGAACGACCTCGGGCTGGAAGCTGAGAATGCTGTTGCATTCTCACCTGACCTGCGCGAGGCGAGGCGCAGGTCAGGCCGAGCCACGCGTTTGGTGAGCTATTCGAATTGTGTGAAGTTATCTCTGGGACACGACACTAGGGTCGGACATATGAGGAGGCAGATGCAGTGAACAGCGACGCGAGTGAGAGAGATACGATCAACCTGGTGGGGCGCGTGGTAGAATTGTCCGGCTTGCTGGACTATCAGGAAGGTGCTGTGGTCAGCCGAACCGTTATCGAAAAGGAGACGGGAACGGTCACGGTGTTTGCCTTCGACAAGGGCCAGGGATTGAGCGAACATACTGCTCCGTTCGATGCCTTGGTGTACGTCTTGGAGGGCGAGGTAGAGATCACGATTGCGGGCGAGGCCCAGCGCGTATCTGGCGGCCAGATGCTCATAATGCCCGCCCACAAGCCCCACGCTTTGGCGGCGATCGACAGGTTCAAGATGCTGCTGGTCATGATTCGGTCCTGACTGCCGTTCATCAAACTACGAAGGATGTGTTGAATAACATGTTTTGCTATCAATGTGAACAGACGGCCAAAGGAACTGGTTGCACTGTAAGGGGCGTGTGTGGGAAAGCCCCGGAAGTCGCGGCCCTGCAAGACTTGCTGGTGTATGCGACTAAGGGCTTGGCCATGTATGCGCACCGGGCCCGACAATTGGGTGCTCGGGATCGGGACATTGATGTTCTCGTCCTGGAGGCGCTATTCTCGACCGTGACCAACGTGGATTTCGATGCCGAGCGTCTGCAGGGACTGCTGGTGCGGGCGAGCCAATTGCGTGATAAGGCGCGCGAGATGTACGAGGAGGCTTGCCGACAGGCGGGACGGCGCTCGGTGAGGTAGTCACGGGCCTGCAGGAACTCATCACATACGGGCTCAAGGGCGCTGCCTCGTATGCCGACCACGCGCAGATACTGGGCCACGAAGATGATGACATATACGGGTCTTTTCATGAAGCATTGGACTTTCTGGCCGGCCAGCCAACTAGTACCGATGAACTTCTGGCGAAGGCGCTGGCGGTCGGGGAACTCAACCTGAGAGTAATGGCGCTGCTGGATGAGGCGCACACCAGTACGTACGGCGATCCGGTGCCCACCGCGGTGCGCATTGAGCCGGTTGCCGGCAAGGCCATAGTCGTGTCCGGTCACGATCTGAAGGACCTTGAGGAACTGCTCAAACAGACACAGGGAACAGGAATCAATGTGTACACGCACGGCGAGATGCTGCCCGCCCATGGATACCCAGGGCTGAAGAAATATGGCCACCTGGTGGGCAATTACGGTGGCGCGTGGCAGGATCAGCAAAAGGAGTTCGACGCCTTTCCTGGCGCAATCCTGATGACCACCAACTGCATCCAGAAGCCCAGAGACAGTTATGAGGAGAGGATATTCACCAGCGGGCTAGTCGCCTGGCCCGGCGTCGCCCACATCACCGATCGTGATTTCAGTCCCGTTATTGAGGCAGCCCTATCAGCCGCAGGGCTCGCTGAGGATGGCCCGGATAACACGATTGTGGTCGGCTTCGGACACACAGCGGTTCTGAATGTGGCTGACAATATCGTTGAGGCGGTCAAGACCGGCGGCATCCGCCACTTCTTCCTCATCGGAGGCTGTGACGGGGCCAAGCCGGGGCGCAACTACTACACCGAGCTTGCCCAGCTCGTACCTGATGACAGCGTCATCTTGACCCTGGGTTGCGGCAAATACCGCTTCAACAAGCTGCAATTCGGCGAGATTGGCGGCATCCCCCGTCTGTTGGATGTCGGGCAATGCAACGACGCTCATTCCGCGATACTCATCGCCCAGGCACTGGCCGAGGCCTTCGACACCGAGGTCAACAGCCTGCCGCTGTCACTAATCGTTTCCTGGTACGAGCAGAAGGCGGTCGCCATTCTACTCAGCCTGTTGCATCTGGGCATAAGAGACATCCGCCTGGGGCCAACGCTGCCGGCATTTGTCACGCCGCCGGTGCTGGATGTGCTCAGCGAGAAGTTCAACATTATGCCGATCACAACGGCCCAGGAAGATTTGCAGGCTATACTGGGAGAGTGAGCGGGGCTCCCCGCAGAATTGACATCTGGGAGGACTGAGACGGATGACTGAGCGATCCGTGGCCCTGGCGATTGCCGGGATGCACTGTGCGGCTTGCGCTCAGAGTGTCGAGAAAGCCCTTCGCCGCGTGGTCGGAGTTGCCGAGGCCTATGTCAACTTTGCCGCCGAGACGGCACGGGTGAGCTTCGACCCCGCACAGACCAGTATCAAGCAGCTTATTGCCGCTGTCGAGGGTATCGGCTACGGTGCCGAAGCCGCGGGCGAGCAACCGCAGGACGAGCAGGAAGAGGCGCGCGCGGCTGAGATCCGCCGCCAGGGACGGCTGTTTGCGCTGGGGGCGGCTGTCACTGTTCCGCTATTCATCCTAAGCGTCTGGTTCGAGTTCCCGGGGCGACTTTACGTGTTGTTCGCAATGGCCACGACGGTTCAGGCTATTGTGGGCTGGCAGTATTACCGCAACTCCTATCGGTCGCTGAAGCACGGTAGTGCCAATATGGACGTGCTCATTGCCATGGGCTCGTCGGCTGCCTATCTGTATAGCGTGTATTTCACATTCTTCGCCCAGGGCCAGGTGCACGTTTACTACGACACAGCGGCTGTTATCCTCACGCTCATCACTCTCGGTCGGTTCCTGGAGGCGCGCGCCAAGGGCCGCACCTCCGCGGCAATTCGTAAGCTGATGCAACTGGCCCCGACTGAGGCATCCGTAATGCGCGATGGCGAAGAGGTCGAAGTCCCAGTTGAGCAAATCGAGGTGGGTGAGGTGGTGGTGGTTCGGCCCGGTGAGAGGATCGCGGTTGATGGTGAGGTGGTGGAGGGGCATTCCACGGTTGATGAGTCTATGATAACCGGTGAGAGTATCCCGGTTGATAAGGCCGCCGGTGACGGAGTCATTGGCGGGACCATCAACAAGACCGGCGCATTTCAGTTCAAGGCCACACGGGTGGGCAGTGAGACGGCCCTGCAACAAATCATCCGCCTGGTACAGGAAGCCCAGGGCACCAAGCCGCCTATCCAGCGCCTGGCCGATACGGTTGCCGCTTACTTTGTGCCGGCCGTCATTGCTATTGCATTGCTGACTTTCCTCGGCTGGCTGGTGGCGGAGGTCGGCTTCGAGCGCGCTCTGGTTAACGCCGTGGCGGTGCTGGTTATCGCCTGTCCCTGCGCCCTGGGACTGGCCACGCCCACGGCGGTGATGGTGGGAACCGGCCTGGGCGCGGACCACGGTATCCTCATCAAGCAGGCCAGCGCTCTGGAAATGGTAGGCCGCCTCGATACTATTGTTTTCGACAAGACCGGCACCCTCACTCGCGGGGAGCCCGAAGTGACCGATTTGGTTTCACTGGCTGACGATGTCTCCGGGGAGGAACTGCTGCGGCTGGCGGCGGCGGTCGAGAATCGTTCGGAACATCCACTGGGGCAGGCGATCGTGGCCCGAGCCAGGGATAACAACCTGGAGATCGCCGCAGTAGATGACTTTGAGGCCGTGCCCGGCCTTGGGGTGCAGGGCGTAGTGGACGGGCAGCAGATTCTGGTTGGCGGCACCGGGCTGATGGACGAAGCCGGCGTGGATGTCTCTTCTGCCCAGGAGATGAAGAGCCGCCTGGAGCAACAAGGCAATACGACCTTGCTGGTGGCGAGAGATGACCGGCTGGTGGGGCTGGTGGCCCTGGCTGACACGCTCAAGCCCGGGGCAACGCGAGCGGTCTCGCGCCTACGGCAGATGGGCCTGGATACCTACCTCGTCACGGGCGACAATCGGCGTACGGGGGAAGCTATCGCCCAGGAGTTAGGCATTGGCAACGTGCTGGCGGAAGTTCTGCCGGAGCAGAAAAGCGACCAGATAAAGCAACTTCAAGAGCAGGGCCACCGCGTCGCGATGGTGGGAGATGGCATCAATGATGCGCCGGCCCTGGCGCAGGCCGACGTAGGCATAGCGCTGGGCACGGGTACGGACGTGGCCATGGAAGCAGGAGACATCACGCTGGTCAGCGGCGACCCGGAGGGCGTGGTGCGTGCCATGCTGCTCAGTCGCCGGACGCTGGCGCACATCAAGCAGAACCTGTTCCTGGCATTTTTCTACAATGCCGCCGCCATCCCGCTGGCTGTCGGGGGCCTACTGAATCCGATGATTGCCGCCGCTGCAATGGCGGCTTCTTCGGTCTCCGTGGTATCCAATTCGCTGCGGCTGCGCCGCTACTCGCTGAGCGATGCCAGGGAATGAGCAGTCGGTGCTGCTGCCCTAAGCGGTGGCTATTCCTCTTCGGGCTCGAACATATCTTTGCCCACTCCGCACTCGGGGCAGACCCAATCATCAGGCAGGTCCTCAAAGGCAGTACCGGCCGGTATGTCAGCGTCAGGATCGCCTACCCCAGGATCATATACGTAGCCACAGACGGTGCATACGTACTTCTGCATGACTGGTTCCTCCGGATCCGTATTGCCTCAATCATTTTCCTTCGCCGCAGCCAGGCGGGCGGCGACATCGTCCCAGTTGATGACATCGAAGAATCCCTCGGTGAACTCGGGACGGCGGTTCTGGTACTGCAGGTAATAAGCGTGCTCCCAGACGTCCAGAACCAGAAGGGGAGTTACTCCCCACTGGGCCAGATTCTGGTGCTTCTCGGCTTGCAGAATCACCAGTTGCGAGCCCAATGGCTGCCAGGCCAGCACGCCCCACCCCGAGCCCTGCACAGTGTTGCCGGCCGCTAGAAACTGGGCCTTGAAGGTAGCGAACGACGCGAAATCCTTCTCGATTTGAGCGGCCAACTCGCCCCCGGGCTCACCGCCCCCATCCGGGCTCATATTGTTCCAGAACAGAGTATGGAACAAGTGGCCCGAATAGTTGAAGGCCAACGCGTCGCACACGCCTCGAATGGCCGAGAAGTCGCCCGACTGCTGCGCAGCCTTTACCTTCGCCTCAGCCTCATTGAGGCCCTTGACATAGCCCGCGTGGTGCTTGTCGTGATGCAGGTGCATGGTCTGCTCATTGAGGAACGGCTCCAGAGCATCATAAGCGTACGGCAGATCAGGCAGCTCGTGTGGCATGGTAATACCTCCCAGAGGTGATGTGCGCGGCTGCCATTATTGCCCGTGCGGGCACTTCTTGAAGCATAGGAACCAGTCCAGGCAATAGTAATCATCGCCGGCACCCTCGACGCGTTCCTGAGCCGCACCGCATGAGCCCGGTGGCGGGACGATCACATCGTCGCCGATTTCCCAGTTAGCAGGAGTCGCGATGCCATGCTCGTCGGCGTGCTGCATGGCGATGAGCAAGCGCTTGATCTCATCCATATTGCGGCCGGCGGACAGAGGATAGTACAGAACGGCCCGCACCGTCGCCTCCGGGTCAATGATAAAGACCGCGCGCACCGCCTGAGTGGTGCTGGCCGAGGGCTGGAGCATCCCGAACGCCTTCGAGACTTCCATGGTCAGGTCGCTGATGACCGGGAAGTTGACCTCAACATTCTTCATTCCCTTGTACTCAATCTTCTCCTTGATGGTGCGCAGCCACGCGATATGGCTGAAGGTGCTGTCAATGGACAGTCCCAGCAACTCGCAGTTGAGCTCCTTGAACTCATCAGCCATGCTGGCAAACGTCATGAACTCAGTGGTGCACACCGGAGTAAAGTCGGCCGGGTGGGAAAAGAAAATCACCCACTTGCCCTCGTAGTCCCCCGGAAAGCTGATGGGGCCTTGCGTGGTCTCCGCCTCAAATGCCGGGGCCTTCTCGCCAATCAACGGCAGTCTGGTGCCCTCTTCATTACACATTTTGCTATCCCCTTTTTTCTGTTACTCTGATATGTGTGAACGCGCTCAGGGGCGTTCACTTCGTGTCCTCAGCGTGGATCTGGAGATGGTCAATCTCAATCTCTACCAGTGCCCCAAAGAAATCTTGCATCCGCGGCTCGGTGGCCTCGTCGCGGAATTTCGCGTAGGCCTTGATGGCGCGGTCTTCGCGCTCGTAGCCCTCGTGCGAGTTCTCTACACCCTTGGCGCTGCACGTAGCCGCCGACAGCTCCGGCTTGTCTATCTTCAAGAACTTGCAGATAGCTGAGGCGTGTTCAGCTTCCACCTTCATCAAACACTTGAACTTGGCCAGCATGTACTCGTCGCCCGTCGCTGCGGCTTTGTCCCGCGCACAGGCATAGAAGGCAGCATTTCCCATCTCCAGGTCCAGGGCTGCCTCCAGGTTCTCCCGCGAAACCTCAGAGAGTTGCACGTCGAATTCGCCGCTGTCCCACTCATGCGCATCAATGATGTACTTAGCATCTGCCCCACAGAAGGGACAGTGCGTCGGTGGACTCTCCCCAATATAGGGGTCCCCACAGATTCGGCATCGGAATACTTTGACTTTCATAGTCTGCTCCTTTTTTTGTGTCAGCCAGGGCGGACCGCCGTCGGCATGCAACAGGATGCGCCCAACGCTATTGCAGCGCTGCTTTGGCTTTAAGAATACGGGACACGTGGGCCTTTTCCTCGGCGATGATCAGGTTGACCTGTTCAGTG
>JALGTY010000217.1 GCA_029821145.1 Candidatus Zipacnadia bacterium | reverse complement strand
GACGTAACGGGCGAAAAGCCAGCCGGCATAGACTTGATCCTCAGCAAACCCGTCACTGTGGCGGCACTGCGCAAGGTACTGGCCAAGGCGATGGGCAAGTAATCAAGTGCTGTGCGGGAGACGCAGGGAGGATGATAAGACGCCGCATGCGGCCCCACGACTTGCAGGCAACAGACGCCTTGCGGGCTGACGGTGTGGCCGACGATGCCTGCTGGTGGGTCACCAGCTTTCTCGGATAAACTTGCTGGCGTTTCTTGCCAGGTACTCCTCATCTGGCATCATGTCGCGCCAAATGCAGGTGGCTGCCGCAAGCTCGGGCAAGGCGCGGCCGCAGGCTTCAACCATCAGCCAGTTATCGTAACCGATCTGCTTGAGCGCCGAGAAGATCTGCGGCCACGGGATGTGCCCCTCGCCGGGCGTGACCGGCAAGGTCGAGCCGACACCCGAGGCTATCGCCTACGCCCGCAAGGTGTGGAAAGAAGTCGGTTATCCGCCGGTAGAACACGATATCTGCTGGAATTTCTCCGCCCCCAGACGGCTGCGAAACCGACACAATACAGTGTGGTCAGGCGGCGTCTCTTGGGGCTGCAGCCTCCACGAACCACTTGCAGACCAGGTGGAGGTTGACTTGCTCTTCAACTTGCCGATCTGACAGGTCATGCAAGAACTGCAGGAACACCACCTTAGAAAGCCCCACCGAATCCCAGGAGACACGGCCATTATCGGCGCAATAACACTCGCTTACCAGCTCCCCTACAAACTCAAAGTCCACGGCTTGCGCTATTTTGCCCAGAAGATGATCGGACGGAATGAGCTCCTCGTAGCTCATCCCCAAAAAGCTCTGTTGGCCATCGTGTTGCCCCTGCATCCGTATCATCTCCTGCTGCGGTTACTGCTTTGCCCTCATTATCCTAGTCGATGTTCTCATTGACGTCCACCCCACTACCCCTGATATAATGTGGCGGTAGGGTTTTGAAACAGTCTCTGAGCAGTAAATGCAGGCGAAGGCGGGAGGAACTGTGATGTCAAGCTATGGACGCACCATCGGAATGTTGGTTGTACTTCTTATGGCGATGAGTGCCGCTTGCGCGCACTGGGAGCCGCCACAGAAGATGTTTCCGTGGGCGAACCCGGGCGCCTTGCGCTGGACGATCAACTACCGGGGGATGAACGAGGGGCATACTCAGGCATTGCTGGATGCCGGGTTCAACCTGATCCAGGGCGGCTCCTTCAAGCCGAACGCGATGGAACTTGCCACCTCAGCCGGCTGCCACCGCATGATGTACATCTGCAGCCGCACGATCTACCACGAGCGGCTCTTCCCCACACACCCGGAGTTGAAGGAGGCGGCCATATTGACGCCGGAGGGTCAATATAAGGTCATCTACAACAACCCGGCGCGGTATGCGGGCTGTTACAACCGTCCGGCATGGCTGGAGTATATCAAGGGCCGCATGGATGAACTGCAGAAGCGGGGCGTGGACTGCATCTTCTTCGATAATCCGATGACCTGGCCGTGCTACTGCCCCACCTGCAAGAAGCTGTTTCGAGAATACTCACAGGGACATGCAGACCGGGAGTATGAACTGGGCGCTGAGGGCACGCCGAAGGAACTGGAGCGGTGGTTCACGCTCGATACCGCGCGGCGGTTCTTCACCGAACTGCGCGATCATGCCCACAACCGTGAGAAGCCGATATTCATTGTCGCCAACAACCTCACGTACTGGCTTGTTGACCAAGGCTTGACCGACGCAGTGTTCACAGAGGCGGGCGGCCAAGCTCCATTCGGGCACAACATCGGGCAGTACAAGGTGGGGCTGGCAGCGAGCCATGGCAAGCCGACGGCGATACTCACCTACATCCCGGGAGCTGTGCGCATGGCGCGTGGGGTGAAAAAGTACTCGGCTCCCTCCGACTCAGAACGCTGGTATGGTTCCCCTGTCGCCGAGGAGTACGAGGCCGGCTGCGCGATGGGGCTGGCGCTGGGTGGCAACTACCTGAGCAATTTCAGCCTCACTCTCGACCGCCACGTGCTTGACTTTACCAACCCCGAGGACAAGCGCATCCTCGCCGCGTGTGGCAAGTACGCACAGTTTGCTAAACGCTGGGAGAAGCTGTATGCGGGCCAGCAGCCGGGAAGTGGCATCGGCATTCTCTACGATCTGACCGAGGGCCCACGGCTGGGCGACATACTGGGCACTCGGGCCTCCGCAACCGACCAACTGCTCTGGCACCTGCAGAGCTACGGCATCCCCGCCGATGTCATCGTCAACAGCGACTTGAGAGCCGACCGTCTGGAGGGCTACAAGATTGTCATCATAGACGGTGCGGCGATGCTCTCGCCGGCCGAGATGTCAGGCCTGCGCGAGTTCGTCGAAGCCGGCGGTACGACCATCATCTCCGCAGCTCTCAGCATCCGCGACCGCTTTACGCCACCTGAGCACGGCCGCTCTATCGGCGAGTTCTTGCCCGGGTGCGAAGACGTACTGGCACAGCAGATACCGGCACAGGACCTCGAACTTGACGGGTACGAATTGGAACCGTCACGCATCAAGTGCCCTGACGAAGGCACGGCCTCGCTCACCTTTCAAGGTGAGGCCGGCACCTGGCGCATCTCAGTCGAATACCTGGACGAACATGACGGGCAGTCCGATATTGAGCTGCTGGTCAATGACAGGTCTGTGGGGTCCTGGAAACCCGATGCGGACAACAATGCCTGGCTGGAATTCGTCTCGCAGCCCGTGGAACTCAAGCCGGGCGACAGAATCACCGTACACGCCAAGCACGGAGGCGGCGAGTATGCCCGCATCTCTGCGGTGACCCTGCGCAGTGTCCCCAAGCAGGGAGCATCATTCCGACACGCACTCGGTAATGG
Organism: Candidatus Zipacnadia bacterium; assembly: GCA_029821145.1. GTDB lineage: Bacteria > Armatimonadota > Zipacnadia > Zipacnadales > UBA11051 > UBA11051. Next base: position 2,871 of record JALGTY010000217.1, on the reverse strand, counting down.
TGAGGTCCTCCAGCTGGCGGGGTCGCTGAACTCCGCGTCAGAGCAGGAACATGCGGAGGTCATCGCGGCCCTGCAGGAAGCAGTGCCGGTGACCGGCCAATGGCCTGATACGACGCTCGTCAACTTGCTGAGTCAGCCCAGCCCGGGCGTGCTCGGTGTGCATATCGTCAATCTGGACTACAAGTACGGGGACGAGTATGTGCTCGAGGCGATCAACCCGACACCGGAGTTGAGGCTGCCAATTGGAGACCCGCGCCTCAAGGTAGCGAGGTTCATCTCGCCGGACGCGGAGACACAGGACCTGCCGGTCACCGAGCGTACAGTGACAGTGCCGCCGGTGCACAATTATGGCGTGGTGCTGCTGGCGGCTGAGGCGGCTGATTTCGAGGCGCTGGTGCGCTAGAAACCCGGCCGAAGTGGCCGACGGCACCTCCCATTAGCTCACCAGCTTTCTCGGATGAACTTGCTGGCGTTTATTGCCAGGTATTCCTCATCTGGCATCATGTCGCGCCAAATGCAGGTGGCTGCAGCAAGCTCGGGCAAGGCGCGGCCGAAGGCTTCAACCATCAGCCAGTTATCGTAACCGATCTGCTTGAGCGCCGAGAAGATCTGCGGCCACGGGATGTGACCCTCGCCGGGCGTGCTGCGGTCGTTTTCCGACACGTGGAAGTGCACGATTCGTTGCCCGGCCGCCTCGATGGCACCGACCGGGTCCTTCTCCTCGATATTCGCGTGAAAGGTGTCAAACATCATGCGCAGGTTGGGGTGGTTGACCTCATCAACGAATTCAGCGGCTTCATCGCAGCAGGTAAGGAAGTAGGCTTCGAAGCGGTTGAGCGGCTCGATGGCCAGGGTGATGCCGGCAGTCGCGCCGTACACCGCCGCCTCGCGCAGGCTCTCGATGCCCCAGCGCCATTCCTGCTCAGTGCGACCGCGTCCCACCAGCGTGCCGACCGGCCCGAACAGCGGGCCTATCAGGAGGCTCGACCCCAGGATTGCGCACGAGTCAATGCAGGCCTTGAGATGATCGACTCCCGCCTGGCGTATGGTGGCGCTCTCAGCGATAGGATTGGCCTCTGGGGAAACGATGGTCACGACGGTTCGTCCCAGGCCGAGGTCGTCCAACTTAGCCGCGAGGGTTTTCCACGGAGAGCAATCCGGGGCAAACATCGGGAACTCGGCACCGTCGTACCCCCAGTCCTTGATGTCATCGAGCAAGGTCAGGTGCTCTTCGCTGACGGCCGCGGTCCACAACAAAAGATTGATGCCAATTTTCATCATCTTCCTCCAGTTGACTCACCAAGCGCCTGCACTGTGTCCCTCCAGGAAGATCAGCCGCCTGCGATTTCAATCCACTGTCCGCTCTTCGCTGACTCGAGCACCGCGTCACAGACAATCTGCGTGTCAAGTGCGCAGCGGAAGTCGGGTTGTAGCGTTTCACCGGACGCGAGGCTGTCGAGAAAATCGGCCAGGGCGTTGATGAAGGTGTGTTCGTAGCCGATGACACAGCCTGGCACCCACCACTTGTCCATGTATGGGTGCTCGAAGTCGGTGACCAGTATCGAGCGCCAGCCGTGCACATGGTCGTCGTCGCAGTTGTCGAAGTATTCGAGTCGGTGAGCGTCCTCCAGGTCAAAGCAGAGCGAGCCGCCCTCCCCATTGATCTCGAATGTGTTATAGTTCTTTCGGCCACGCGCATAGCGCGTCGATTCGAAGGTGCCCATTGCGCCATTTTCAAAACGCACCAGGAAAGCGCAGGCATCGTCAATGCTGACGGGCCCAATCTTCCCCGGCTCATCCTGCAGCTCCCTTTCCTTGATAAATGTCTCCGTCATCGCCGTCACCGAGTGGATTGGGCCGTTCAGCCACATTGCGGTATCAATGGAATGGGCCAGCAGATCGCCGGTCACGCCGCTCCCTGCGACCTCAGCATCAAGACGCCACAAGGTCGCGCCCCCCTGCGGCACTTTGGGGCTGATCGTCCAGTCCTGCAGGTACTCGGCGCGGTAGTGAAACACCTTTCCCAGCCGACCCTCGGTGACGAGTTGCTTCGCCAGCGCAATAGCCGGCACTCGACGGTAGTTGAACCAGACCATGTTGGCCACACCGGCCTGCTCCACCGCCTCTGCCATCTCCAGACCTTCCGCTGCATTTATGGCCAACGGCTTTTCGCACAGCACCATCTTGCCCGCTTGCGCCGCTGCCACCGCAATATCGTGATGGGTGTTGTTCGGACTGGCGATGTCAATGGCATCAATGTCGTCGCGTTCGATAAGCTTGTGCCAGTCGGTCTCGCAACTTTCCCATCCCCATCTCTCGGCGAAGGCCTGGAGCGTCTCCTCGCTGCGGGCGCAGATGGCTTTCATGACCGGGTGATACTCCAGATCAAAGAACTGATTGACCTTGCGGTACGCGTTGGAGTGGGTTCGGCCCATGAAACCGTAGCCGATCAAACCGATGTTCAGTGGCTTGGCCATGATATATCTCCCTTCAGCCTCCGTACTTCACATTCATTTCGTCAACGGCCTGCTTGCACCGCTGTGTAACCTGCCAGGCGTCCGACCAGAAGCACAGGTCAATGGTCCACCAGTTATGGCTCAGCTCGTTCTTGTTGAGCTCCGGCAGGAGTTCATCGAAGTTCAGCACTCCGTCACCCAGCGGAACGTGCGTCGAGGTCTCGTCGTCGTGAAGCGTCCCGTCCGAGTCGATAAGATGGATGTGGTTTATCTTGCCCCGCAGTTTTTGGGCTAACTCCAGAGCACCGCCGGGTAGGATCTCCTTTTCGCCGGGCTGGCGAGCGCCGACGGCCGCAACCGTATGGCCGTGGCACGTATCGAATTGCACACCGAAGTTCTCGTCAGCCACCTCCTC
>JALGTY010000216.1 GCA_029821145.1 Candidatus Zipacnadia bacterium | reverse complement strand
TCGAAGCCCTCAGGCGCGATCTCACGTAGTCTGCCATCGAACTGTTCAGGGCTTATCGTAGTGGGATTGAGGGTCATCATCTCGACACCGTTGTCTCTTGCGGTGTCGCCGAGGCGCGTCACCGTGGTGGCCAGGCGGCCGTCATCAATGTCGGTTACCAGCACTTGCGCGGGCCGGTTGCTACTCTCCAGCGCCAGTTGCAGGTGCATCTGCCCCATCGGCCCGGCGCCACCGACGATCCACACCTTCCCGCCAGGCTTCAGGTGCAGCGGCCGTATCTTGCGGTAAGCGGCAAGCGGGTCCTGCGGCGAAGCACCGGCGTAGTAGGTCTCGTCGTAGTGTATGCGCCCCACATCGAGATTGACCGGCCGGGGCAGAGGCTTGTCGGTGACGATGGTCAGCCTGCCACGCTTGTTCAGCGACCGGTCGGCCGCCTCGATGGCTTCCGGACTAGCGCTGCCGAGCACGAACACATCATCAAAGCCCTTACCGCCCGTGTAGTTCTCCACCAGCCCGGCTTCACTGATCTCGCTGAAGCGGTCCGTCGTAGTCACCTGCACACCGGCCCCCCCAGCCAGGTTGCGGATTTCCCCGGCCAGTGCTTCGGGCACATCGGTCATCACGACCTGCCGTGGTACGGCCACATACTCGACACCGGGGAGCCGGTAATTCTCGTCCTCGGCTCCTGGTGTGCCGATGATCCATACTGCGCCGCCGGCCTTCAGATCGCTGCGACGCACATCGCGATACGCCCGCACCACACATGCCCACGGCTCAGCCAGCGCGGCCTCGGCGTAGCCGGTCTGCGGCTCCACCGCCAGCAGATAGCAGCCGTCGTCCCCGTCGAGGATCTCCTCCCCGATCAGCACGTACTGCTCCAGTGCCCCGGGCAGCATATACCCGAACGCCAGATTGACGCTATTGAAATAGATGTCCGCCTGCACCACGAAGCGGTCCCCGACCTGGTACTGCTCGCGGCGGTTCTCACCTACGGCGATAATGGTAAGTGCGGCCTCGTGCCCGGGGACGATCGGGTCGTTGGCCAGATCGCGGCCATACAGACGAGGATGGTCGCCGCCGAGTTTGATTATCTTGGTATCGGAGAAGCACAGACCAGCCGCATCAACCCGAGCCAGCAACTGGTCAGGCCCTGGCGCGCCGATCTGTGCAGCCTCCGGGGTTTTGTCCTTGCCCAGCGCCTCCAAGCCGACGCCATACAGATACCATACCAGTTGCTCTTCGGGCAGCTCCTGATGGCCCGACCGATACTGCTCAAATGATTCAAACATTGCTATCCCTTCTCGTCATCATTGATTATCGCGTGGCTCGGGCATCCCAGATATATCTCCCTCGGGTGCCCACTGCAAGTACATGTATAGCGCATCTTGCCAATACGAAGAAGAGCGAAGCATGGATAAACGGTATTCGCGGGCTGGAAGCTGAGAATTGACCCCCGCCTGCGGCGCGGGTACCCCCATTCTCACCTGACCTCTGCAAAAGGACGCAGAGGTCAGGCCGCGCTACGCGTCTTTGCGAGGTATGGTGGATGGCGAGTACGCTAGACAGGTACCACTGCAAAGCACTGGGTGCGGCATCCTGCCCGACGCCGTGCCGCCTCTCTCACCTCTCATCCAGCCCTTCTTGCCTGTATTTTTCATCATCTCGGCTGCCTAGCCGGCTGACATCTTCCGCGCTCAGGGCATGCACACCGCCGGCGGCGCACGCACCCAGTATGATCCGCGCGGTCTTGTCCAGCATGGCGGTGGTATTCTCCACCATCGCCGGCGTTTTGCCCGACGCTATCAGGCCATGGTTCTGGATCAGTATTGTCCGTGGCGGCTGGCCGTTGCGGTCGGCGTACTGCGCCACTTGTTGGCGCACGGCCCTGGCCAGCGGCAATCCCGGGTCGGTGTATGGCACCAGCACGTACTCATCTCCGCAGACGACGATTTCATCCGGAAACAGCCGCCCGGAGAAAAGCGCCTGCCAGTTCTCCGAGCACAGGATGCTGTTCACTGCGGTCGGGTGGGTATGGCCCACGAAGCGCACCTCCGCATACTCCAGCAGCAGCGCATGCAGGACGGTCTCGACCGACGGGCGCTGTGGCCCCGGCTCTACGCAAGCCGCGTTCAGCGCCTCCTTGATTTGCTCGTCGCTCAGGTCCGGACCGTCGAGCAATTCCAGCAGCGGCTCGCTGCAGACCTGCACGAAGCTTTCAGGCGTACTTTCGACCAGCTTGGCACCGCTGGCTTTCACCCAGAAGCTTTCCGCATCCGCCTGTGCCGAGGTGTTCCCCTCGCCGAGTATGACATATTCGCGTTGCGGCTCGGCCAGCCACAGCGACATGGCGACGAGCTCATCGAGTACCGGGGTATGCTGTTTCATTCAACTCCGCTTTCACTTTTTCTTCTGATTGCGCGCACACACAAATTCGCCCCGCAGCACCGACATACCTGCCGAAGCACCATATTATAGTCGCTGTAACTACTCACCTTGTCGCTCCAGGTAAGGGACTGTCACCTAAGTTACCTCCTACAGTCAAGCACCTATTGGACAGGCGAGACGCCTGTCCTACCGGTACGTTGAGTAAATGAGACCTGAGCCTGCCAAAGTGAGTAGTTACTAGCCGCTTTGGCGGTGCCAGTTCTTCGCTCCTGCCTTGCTCCTGCGCAGAAGGAAAAAGCCCGTCGAACGCGAACTTCACTGCATGGAAGCACCATTTCACCCCAACACGACACAGATAGCAGCCGACTGGGGAGATGCGCGATGAAAGCGAGACAGTGGCCCCTGCTGCTGATTCTGCTTGCCGGGCTGTGGATCGGTCCAGCCCATGCCAGGGAGCTCTACTGGGAGCGCGTGGATGTTGACATCAAGGTCACCCCTGAGGGTGTGCTGGATATCACCGAGGTCCAGGAATACGTCTTTGATGGCGACTGGAATGGCGGCTACCGCGACCTGCCGCTGGCGAAGGTGGACCACTACAGCGACATCACCATCTCCGAGGGCTCGCAGCAGTACAAGAAAGGCAGCATCAAGCACAAGGGCGGCTTCATATTGCAGCGCCTCGGGCGCAACTTGCGCATAAAATGGCGCAGCCGCGAGGTGGACGACTCGCCGTACGCAAACGAGCATGTCAGCTTTACGCTCCGCTACCAGGCCCACGGGGCGATCAATCACGGCAGCGACTTCGAGCAGTTGTACTGGAAGACGATTTTTCCTGAGCGTTCTGCCTCGATAAACGACGTCAATGTACGCATCAGCCTGCCCGACTCCCTGCCCGATGATGCCGAGATATGGGCCGACTTTTCCGCCTTCACTCTTGGCGCAGACCTGGCGGTGAATAATGACAACACCGTCACAGCCACCGCTGAGAATGTGCCGCCTGGCGAGGACATGGAGGTGGAGATTCGCTTCCCGAAATGCGGTCTGCCCCAGACCTTCTCGCCAACTCGGCTGTTCAACGAATATGCGATATACCCGACGTTTTTCCTGCTGCCGATTATACTGTTCCTCGGCATGCTGGTGCATTTCATGGCTGTCGGCCGCGACAAGCCAGTGGCAGACTACGCGCTTTATGCCACCAGCCCGCCGACCGACATCTCACCGGCATTGGCGGGCACGCTGATAGACGAGACGGCGGGGATGAAGGAGGTCGTTTCGGTCATCCTCGATCTGGCCGCCCGCGGCTACCTGGAAGTCCACGAGCACGTCAGCACCGGCAAGCTCTTCCTGGTCAGCTTTGAAAACAAGGATACGACGCTCACGCTCAAGAAGGAGATAGGCGACCTGCAGGGCTTTGAAAGAGCCACTTTGCTCGGGCTTACTCTCAGCCGGCCCGGCCACAGCGTCCAACTCTCATCGCTGGCTGAAAAGTTCTACGCGGTCGCCCAGGAGCTGCAAAAGCGCTTCTACGAGAAGGTCACCGAGATCGGATACTTTGAAAAATCTCCGGCGGTCACGCGCGCTGCGTACGTCGGTTACGCCTTCCTCGTTGTCTTCAGCATTGTGGCGCTGTTTCTGGACCCGGCGTTGCTCCCCTCAATCTGGCGCGTTCTTATGCACATCGTAGCAGCCTTGGTTGCGCTGGGCCTGTGGAGTCTGCTGCGCAAGGATAAAGAGAACGGGTTCTTGTGGCTGGGTGTAGTAAGCTTTGGGCTGTTCGCGCTTTCGGTCAGCCCGGGCGCCCTGCTGGGTGTCATATACTATGGGTGGGTAATTGCACTGGCAGTTGTCTGCGGCGTGATAGTAGGAGCCTTTGCCAACTGCATGCCGGCCAAGACGCTCCTGGGCAGCCGCGAGTGCGCCAGATGGAACGGATTTCGCTATTACCTGCGCAATCTCCAGCTATATGGCGGGCTGGCCCGCGCGCAGGAACTGGTCGAGAAGTATATGCCCTACGCAGTCGCCTTCGGCATCGAGCGCGACTTTGTAGCACAGTTCGCCAAGATGCCCACTGTGACCGGCCCGTCGTGGTATAGTGTCAGCCACTACGGCACCATTGACATTGGCCTTACCAAGGGCACGATTGACACCGGTTTTGCTAACGCCCAGCCGATCGAGACCACGGTCGGCACTATGCCGTCTCTGCAGTCTGTCACTGACAGTCTGTTTTCGACGCTGAACTCGATGTCCTCTGCCCTGAGCAGCAGTCCCGGCGGCAGCGGTGGTAGCGGTGGTGGAGGCGGCGGCGGAGGCGGAGGTGGAGGCGGGGGCGGCTGGTGATGCCGCTGTCCCGCCCTACATCAAACCAAAGAGCCGGGAGTGCTTTAGCGATGAACCAGTCAAAGCTCGTGGCAACGATCGTAGTGATAGCGGGCCTGTTGTGGATGATCGTCATGGCGGCGTTCTTCTACTCGGGCCTGCAAAGTGGCAAACTCGACATTTCCGCCGCGCTACTGGGCCTGATTCTATTTGCCGGAGTGCCAGCCGGTGCGGCGTTCGCTATCGCGGCTGTTCTCTACGCAAGGGGCGCACGAGACGACCGGCAACTCCGCAATCTGCGCCTCGAACAGGCCGTCCTGCAGCGTGTCAGCACCCGTGGCGAAGTGATGCTGGGCGACATCGTCACCGAACTGGGGGTATCGAAGCAACAGGTCGAGCAGGCCATCTATTCCGTGGTTGGCAAGAACCTGTTCACCGGCTACGTTGACTGGAAGACGGGGCGACTGATCTCGGTGGAGGCCTCGCAGCTTCCCACAGACCGCTGCCCGAACTGCGGGGGTGAGATGGAGCTGGCCGGCAAGGGCGTCGCCAGATGCGCCCACTGTGGCTCCGAGACCTTCTTGCCACAGGAAGGTTGAGCGCACCGTACTCTTTATCTGGCGTAGGCCGGGCATTCTTGCCCGGCAGCCGTCTGTCCACGATGTACTCCCATAACACGACAGGTAAGGATGTCGCTCCTACGCGCTGAGTATATTGATAAGCTACGCGTACTAACAATTGCCAGGAGGTCAAATGTTCGATGTAACGAAAACTGAGACAGAACAGAGTAGATATACTTCAGGAGGAATGGACATGGACATCAAATTCTCAATTCGCGAGGGAATGGCCCCAGGCAGCACCATCGCCGAGAAGTTCGACAACATCGCCGAGATGGGCTTTGCCGGCATCGAGATCACCAGCCCGCCTACGCCAGAGCTTCTCCAGGAAGTCCTCCAGGCATCTCAAGATACCGGCATCGTGCCCAACATCGCTTCCTCGAAGCATCTCAACATCCTCGACCCGCGCCCTGAGGAGCGCGACCAGTGCGTCCAGAGCATCAAGCAGGCCCTGAGCTTCTGCGGCGAGGTGGGTGGCGTCGGCGTCATCGTAGTGCCGCTGCTCCCCACCAAGATGGG
>JALGTY010000215.1 GCA_029821145.1 Candidatus Zipacnadia bacterium | reverse complement strand
GCGTAATGTGCATATTGGCACTGATTACATTGAGTGCTGCGTCCCTTGCGGCCGAGGACCTCTCGCGCAACGGTAACTGCGAACAGGTCGAGAACGGCAAGCCCGTGGGCTGGGACATCTATGGCAGCGCGAAGGAATGGGGCTCCCTCGAAGACGGCCACGAGGGCAAGGGTGCGTACTTCATCCCCCGCGATTTCGCCCCCCGGGAGGACGACGCGCACAAGGGCCGCATGTACACAAGTTGCGCGCTCTGCCAGGGCGGTGGCAACGGATACACCGGCCCCAACGCCCTGGTTCACACTCCTGCCGCCGGCAACAAGTACTACAGGTATTCGCTCCCGACGGCCTACACGGTCAGCTTCTGGATGAAGAGCGAGTGCTCGAGCGTTCGCCTGTTCCTGCGCGGCTGGAGTACCGACGAAGCGACGGCGGCCGACCGCACTGGTGGCGGCGGCGGCATTCCCAACATTCCTCGGACCGACGAGTGGACGCACTACGAGACAACGGTTACTGCGAGTGGGAATACGAAGCGCTTCTGCATTATGTTTCTCGTGGATGGCTTCGAGGACGCCGGGCTCAAGCTCGGCCGCGTCTGCGTGGACGACCTGAATCACGAAAGCGACGGTGAAGAGCATGACGCCTGACGACCTGCCGCGGATAGAGATTCCCGACAAGCCGGAGATCTACGTCGGCGACACCCCGCTGGAGACCATCCTTACCGACTTCCGCGCCGGCGACAAGGCGACCATCTCCCGGGTTCAGGGCACGATCTCCTCAGCCGATAAGCTCGCCGCCAAGCCCGATGAATGGTACCGGCAGTTCTTCAGGAGCTTCGAGCCGCGCGGCGTCTATACCGTCACCTGTCCGATGCATCCCTTCAAAACCCGGTATTACAACGATTTCTCATGGAGCATTGAAGACCCGTGGAAGCTGGTGTGCAAGCACTGCAAGGCCGAAGGGCGCAAGTACTACTATTACCCCAATCCGGATTACCCTGATGACGGCAACGGCTGCGCGCCGACCGACGAGGTCTGGGCACGCACCCATGATGCCGCCTGGTCCAAGGCCCACGATAACATCCCGCACGACCACTGGGACGGCAGTACTCACGGCGACTCTGGCGGTGGCCGTCGCTTTTTCTTCCTCGGCAAGTACTACGTCAACTCCATCCTCCATATGCAGCGGACGCCCGTGCGCACACTCGCACTCGCCTGGCATTATGCAACCAAGCTCTTTCCGCAGGACAGCGATGAGTACAAAATGGCTGACAAATACGCCCACAAGGCCAAGGTCATCATGCTGTGCGTCTCGCGTGCCTACATGGGGGACGACTATCTCGCCGCCGCCGAGGGCATAACCCCGGCGCAATTCCAGAAGCGCATGGAGGGTTTCTACCAGCCCTCCGAGGGCGACAAGTGGCAATACGAAAAGCTCGCCGGATTCCGGCCCTTCAACTGGACCGATACGACCGTCGGCGATCCGCTCTATGAGGACCGCGTCAAGCGTCGCCCCTTCGGCTACTACGGGCCCTTCATCGGCGCGTGGAACTGGCGCGCCGGACAAGCCAGCTCCCTCCTTGAGGCCAATTGCCTCCTCCGCGAGACTTTCCCGGCAGACGAAGATGACCTCCGCCGCACCTGCCAGCGCTGCGCCATATCCGTCCCGGGAGACAAGGAGCGCGTCGCCATGGGGCAGGACCCGGTCGCATTTTATCTCAAGCGCGGCTGTGTCGAGATGGAAGTCCAGCCATACACCATGGTCGCTGCCGGTGATAATCTCGCCTCATCGGGCCTGACGCCTGTCCTCCGCCTGGGGCTGATGTTGCGCGATGACAAGATCCTCGACAACGTCGCCCGCGACATCTACTACTTCTATCGCAACCACCTGACCGAAGACGGCCTCGGAGCGGAGGGCTCTCCGACATACACCCCAAGCGTCACCGGCATCATGAAGGCACTCCACGGCAGGACCGGCGATTTCGACAAGACCGCCCCCTACTGGGACAAGGAGACCAACAGCGTCAACCTCTTCAAGATGGATGTCTATCGCCACTGCGTGCCCAAGATGCTCTACTATGCCACCGAGGACGACTACTACATCGCCTGGGAAGACTCGGTGTACGACAGGGGCAGACGCAGCACCAGCAACCTCGGCTACATCGAGAATTACGGCGGCGGCATCCCCGCCGAACACCGCAAGTACCTCAACATCACGAAGCAGGAGGACGGTCCCGCCGGCGTGACTTTCAACCGCAATGTCCCGCTCCCTTCGATGCTGCTCAACGATCGGCGCAAGGCGATTCTCCGCGCCGGCCCGGCACAGGCGCCCACTGTTGTCTCGGTCAATTTCACCAAAGCCTGCGGCCATCTCCATAACGCCGTCATGGACCTCGTCATCCACGCTCACAACCAGGAGCTTGCCTCCGACCTCGGCTATCTCGGCTCCGACCACTTCCTCCGCGCGTGGCTCAAGTCACACGCCGGCCATAACTGCCTTGTCCTCCGCAAGTCGGATGGCAACCCCGGCAGCACAACGAGAATTCGGGGCGACCTGCGCAAGCATTTTGTCGTCGCACCTCATTGCCAGGTCGTGGATGCGGCCGAGTACGACACCGCTGACTGGGCCGCTTTCAGCAACGGTGACCAGGGCGAGATGAGCCGCCAGGTCATTCTCATGACACCCTCCGAGGACCACCACTATATCGTTGACATCGCCCGCGGGCGCGGCGGCGAGACACATGACTACTACTTCCACTGCCACGGCCTCGGCTTCGACACGGAGGGCATAGACCTGACGCCGGACGAAGACCCTGAAAAGAGCCTCTACGACCACAGCGGCTGGACCTTCAGGGCCTCCAAGTACCACGGTTCCCGCAACATCGTTGGCCTCTCTGCCGGCGTCGCGCAGGGCCCCTGGCAGGCGACCTGGTCGCGCATTGACGACTACCGCGGCCAGCCGATGGGGAAGCCCCTCATCCATGACGATGTCTTCCTGCGCCTCTGGATGGCCGACGAGCCGGGCAGCCAGGTCATCATCGGTGACGGGCCCGCACAGCGGCATTTCAAAAACGAAGACATCGGCCGACGCATGAAGGTCGTCTGCGTGCGCCGTCCCAACAGCGAGAAGGTCAATAACTTCGTCGCCGTCATGGAGCCGTACAAGGACAGCCCCTTCATCAAGAACGTTCGCCGGCTCGACCCGGGGGCTGATGACGACTACACGGTGGCGCTCGCTATCGAGACCATCCACGGAACCGATTATGTGATCGCCTATGGCGGCCCGGGTCAGCCGTCAAGTATTACCATCACCGACGCCGGGCACACCATCACTACCGACGCTGATGTCGCCGTCGTATCCTATCCGAAGACGGGCCCGGCGAATATCCTCCTCGCCGGCGGGACTCGTCTGAATGCCGACGGCTTTGAGGTCGTCGCCAAAGGCCCGGCCGAATTCAAGGGCCGCCTGCTCGACTTCAACGACGCAGAAGACACCCTGACTATCCAGAGCGACGATCCCTTCCCGCCCGGGGACGTCATGGCCGGACAGCCGATCATCATCCAGCACACCGAGGACCGCTCCACCTTCACAATCGCCTCGATTGAAAAGCTGGAGCAGAACAGATTCCTCGTGAGGCTTGACGATCACCCGCGCATCTGCAAGAACTGGCTGCTGGTGAAGAGCGTCGGCGATGACGGCATTGGGATCGAGGGCGGACCGGTGCTTGACTCAAAGCGGCGCACCATCAAGGTCTATGCCGGGGAGCCGGACAAGATGCGCCTGCTCGGGCCGCTGCGCAAGATGGGCGGCACGACAATCCGCAACGAATTCGGCACTACCATGCACACGATGCGCACGCTTGTCACTGACGACTACAGCGGCATCGAGCCGGGCCAGGAAATCGCGCTCACGCGCCTGGAGAAGGGCAGAGACACCGTTTCGGTGACCAACTTTGCCTATGTAGCGACAGACGAACTCTGAATTCATCATCGCGTGGGCTTGTCCGCCATAGCCTTGGCGAAGGCGGGTCAGGCTTTCGAGGCCGACACCATTCAGGAGGCCGAATCATGTTGAATCGTACTAGTCTTTCCCTAATGTCCATGTTGGCCTTGCTCATGCTCAGTGCCGCGTCTCTCGGCGCCGAGGACTTCTCGCGCAATGGCGACTGCGAGCAGGTCGAGAATGGCAAGCCCGTCGGCTGGGGGCCATACAGCTCCCTGAGCGAATGGGGATCCCTGGAGGAGGGCTATAAGGGCAAGGCCGTTTACTTCATCCCTGAGCCTTTCAAGCCGATAACCTCCGGCGACCGCGTAGGCGAGAACTACATCAACTGTGGCATCGTGCAGGGCAGCTCGGGTGGCTACGCCGGCGCCGACGCGCTCGTTCACCACCCCAGCGAAGAGTCCAAGTACTTCAAAGTGGGCGGCTCTGATGCCTATAAGGTCAGCTTCTGGATAAAGAGCGAATCCAGTAAGATAAACGTCTTCCTGCAGGGCTGGACGACAGAGGCAGCGACTGGCGCTGACCGTGCCGGCTCCGGGCTTATCTCTCGCATCGGTCTGCTGGATGACTGGACCTACTACGAGGCCACTGCCTCGCCGAGGGCGGGAGTAAAGAAATATGCCGTCGTCTTCCAGATCTGGGGCTATGAGAAAGACGGTCTGAAGCTTGGCCGAGTCTGCATTGACGAACTGAAAATCGAGAGGGTGACTGGCGTGACTGCAGACAGTCTCCGGCGCATTGAGATTCCGCAAGATCCGGCCGTCTATGTCGGCGATACTCCGCTCGAGGAGATACTCGCAGCCTACCGCGCCGGGGAGAAGGGGGCGATTTCGCAAGTCCAGGCCGCGCTGAAGCAAGGCGATGCGCTGGCCGAACATTCGGACGAGTGGTATCGGCAGTTCTTTGCCAACTTTGAGCCGCGCGGCATCTACACCACCTCCTGCCCAATTCACCCCTTCCTCACCCGCTACTACAACGACTTCCAATGGAGTACCAAGGAGCCGTGGAAGCTGATCTGTCCGCACTGCAAGAAGGAAGGTCGCAAGTATTACTATTACCCCAACCCCGATTATCCCGATGATGGCAACGGCTGTGCGCCGACGGATGAGGTCTGGGCCCGCGACCACGATGCTGCATGGAGCAAGGCCCACCGCAATATCCCGCACGACCACTGGGATGGCTCCAGCCACGCCTATCTGGACAGCCGACGCTATTATTTCAAGGGCAAATACTATGTCAACGCGCTGAATCGTATGCACCGCACGATCGGCCCACGACTCGCGCTGGCTTATCATTACGCCAAAGAACTCTTTCCCCCCGACAGTGACCAATCCAAGAAAGCCGACCTCTACGCCCATAAGGCGAAGGTAATCATGGTCTGCAGTGCGCGGGCATATCTGGGCGACGATTACCTTGCCGCCGCCGAGGGGATCACACCTGAACAGTTCCAGAAGCGCATGTGCGAGTTTTACCAGCCCTCCGAGACTGACCAGTGGGAGTACGAAAAGCTCGACGGCTTCCGTTTCTTCAGTAACCGTGATGTCATAGCTGATGACCCGGTCTGGGAGGGCGTCAGCGTTCGTGACGGACGCCTCTTCGCCGGGTCGTGGAACTCGCGCGCTAACACCGCCGGCTACCTGCTGGAGCTTTTCTGTCGGCTGCGTGCTTCGTTTGGTGAGGACGAAGACGACATTCGCCGGATCTGTCAGCGCCCGCTGGTTTCAATTCCCGAGGACCGCGCGAAGGTGGCAATGGGGCAGGACCCGCCCGCATTCTATCTCAAGCGCGGCGTTTTCGAACTCGAAATTCATCCTTTCAACCTCGAAAGCGGCGGCGACAACCTGCTGACCGCCACCATGATCCCACGCATCCGTGCAGGCCTTTTCCTGCGTGACGATGAGATTATCGAGAAGGTCGCCCAGGATGTCACCTATTTCTGGCGCAACTACTTCTCTCAGGACGGTCTCGGCCACGAGGGTTCACCGACCTACTCGGCGTATGGCGCCGCGAGCCTCGGGGACATGCTCTACGGAATGAAGGGCGACTTCGACAAGAACGCGCCGTACTATGATGCGGAAAATGACACGATAAATCTGAACAAGATGCCGGTCTATGCCGCCTGCGCGGTGAAGTACCCCTACTATGTTACTGATGACGATGACCACTTGATTTCCTGGGAGGATTCCTGCTACGGCGCTCAGCGTGGCACAGGCCAGCACCAGCGCATCCTCAAGTACGGTGGCACGATACCTGAAAAGCATCTCAAGTACCTGCACATTACACAGAATGAAGACGGCAAATACTCTGTCAAGTTCAACAAATCCATATTGTGGCCGCCGGTACTGCTGCATGACCGCCGCAAGGCGATTCTGCGCGCGGGCAATCCCGAACACCCGACCGTCGTCTCGCTCGATTTCACCAAGATGTGCGGCCATTACCACCCGCCGACACAGACGCTGATG
>JALGTY010000214.1 GCA_029821145.1 Candidatus Zipacnadia bacterium | reverse complement strand
ACGGCCTCATGATGTGCCAACAAGTACACTGGGTGCTGAGCGCCGGACGGGAGCACTATGGCAGAGTGCTGTGTCAATTCGTCGGCCAGGCCAAGAGCGCCCAGGAGCACAAATAGGCAAGCGAATAGGGATGTGGCGGCTTTCATATCGAACCCCTCTGACGGTGCTGTTGTAAGTACTCATCTTGTGGCTCGGAACCATACGGAAGAGGCCTCGGGCTGCCTACGGCTCGGCAAACGGGTCGCCGTTTGCGTCGAGCGGGAGCGTCCAGAGAGCCTCTGACCCCAACTTCAGGAACAGGCTCGTCTCCGTCTGCTCTACGCCAAGCGCCTCGTCACTTTCGGCCAGATCAATAAGCGTGACCAGAGTGATGTTCTCGACCAGTGCCTCGCTTTGGACCTGCAGGATCGTATCGGCCGGCTGCTGCGGCATGATCGGCGTGGAAATGGCCTCGCGCAGGACAATGGGCTGGCTGCAGCCGAACCGCAGCCGCACGGTCTCCTGCTGCCCGCAAATGCGTACAACCTGCCGCTGCGGACTGATTTCCATCGGCAGAAATGTATGGAAACGCGCCTCGAACTGGCCCTCGTTCGAGAAGCGCGCACGGTCAATGATGAGATAGCGCCCCGCGCCGAGATTGATGAATGTTCGGCAGCAGTAATGGAGCCATCTGTCGCCGTAGGCCTTTGTGCCGCCGAACCCCCCGAAGCAGTCGCTGGTGTCCACCTGAATGATGAAATGCCCGTCGTGTTCGAAACTGCGCGTGCGGCTGGTGCTGTCAGGGCGAACGCCCACGCCGTTGAGCAGTATCGTGTTCTTGCTGAGCGGCCCGCAGCCGTATAGCTCGTTTCTAAGCCGCGAGAAAGTGGTATCGAGGTACCCGCCGTCGTCAGCATTGATGAGGAACTGCTCGGCTTGCACCTGGAACCAGAAGGCCATGAGGTCGGCATGGCCGTGGGGGACATCGGCACTCCCGCCACGGACGGAGATGAAGGTCTTCGGCCCGGGCAAGCCATCAGAGAGGTAACCCCAATCAATCCCGTCGAGCAGTCTGTTGGCCGGGATGTCTGCCGGCGCTTCGGAGCCATCGCCCGAGGTGGGCCCAAGCAGCCCGTATAGCGCCGCTGTGGGCCAGGTAGTGTTGCCAAAGCCATCCTCGCGTGAGGCGATGTCGTCCAGCATTGGCGTGTAGCCGGCCAGGTCCAGCCGCTTGAGCACGCGGTAGTGAAAAGCCAGTGCGCTGAAATGGTTGCTGTCGCCGAAGCCCGCCGCCTGCCCGTGCGGCGAAAACAGCAGGGGAAAGATGGCCGTGTTGCGGACGGCTTCGCGGGCCAACAGCGGATGTTCTGTGCCGGTGGCGGCCTCGTGGCTCAGCAGGTACAAGAAGCCATACCGCATCCCGTAATTCCAGTAGCCCACTCCCTCGGGCCAGCCACCGTCTTCGCGTATGGAGCCAAAGAAAATGCCAATCGAGCGCTCGACGTGCTGCAAAATCTCCTCGGCCCGGTCCAACTCCTCCCACGCAGCCAGCGCCAGCATTCCCGCTCCGCCATTAGTCGCCGCCGTCCAGTTGCTGTATTCCCGCTCGGTCCACCATGCGCCCTCCGCGACGCCCCGTAGGAAAGCATCAGTCTGCCGTCGCGCCATCTGTAGCAATAGCTCGCGTTCATCC
Source organism: Candidatus Zipacnadia bacterium (assembly GCA_029821145.1). Lineage (GTDB taxonomy): Bacteria > Armatimonadota > Zipacnadia > Zipacnadales > UBA11051 > UBA11051. The sequence continues at coordinate 4,181 of JALGTY010000214.1, read as the reverse complement.
TCATCCAACTCATCATAGAGCCAATCATAGACAACCGCCAGAGTCATGCCCATTTCGCCGAATGAGAGGTCGTAGGGGTCCTGGGGCGTGTCGGCCGAACCTCGCCAGTCTATCCAGGACCAGTATTCCCAGCTATCAGCCAGCCGCAGGTAGTCGAAGATAAGTCGCCGGTAGCAGACATCGCGCGTGCGTAGGTACTCAACGAGCAGCGTCACCACGCGCTTCTGCAGATCCCGCATCCGCCTCAGGTGCCAGTTGTGCCCCGTTTCTGCGGTCGGCACGACTACCCGGGCAGACGCCTCGGCCAGGTCGCGCCGGTAAAGCTCCCGGGCCCTGGCTGCAACCGGGCCGGAGTGCTCGAAGCGGGCATCAGTTGTCGCAAGATCGTCCGGGCCCGCGAAAAGCCGAGGATGTGAAGTCAGGTTAGACATCTCAAAAAGCTCCCTTCGGTCGCCCGGAAGCGGTTTCAGAACCTCGTTTGCGGACACTCACAGGCTGGAAAGACGCTGCTGCTTCTTACCCAGCGGACAGTCCCTAGAGGGACAGTCCCCCTATCCACCAGACTAGCCCGCTACGCCGCACGCGGACAAGATGGCCTGCTGAGTCGCCAGATCGTGCTGCGGGCCATACGACGGCTCCCGCTCCTCCCGAATACATGCGGCCAGCTCGGCGATGTCGCGGACATAGCGCGGAATGTGAGACACTTCGACCGTCTGCCAACCGGCCTCGAAACCGCCTTGCGAGGACTTGAGGCACATACGTACCGCTGGCGGCTCCAGCGGCTGGATGATGATGGTGCCGTTGGTGCCGCAGATCTCCCAGCAGCGGCGCTTTGAGGCATCTGCTTCCATGGCCGCCGTGTGAATGACCGCCACGGCCTTGTCAAACTCGAAGATGGCCGTGCAGTTGTCGTCCAGCCCATCGTCCTGATCGCCGTCGTGGCGCAGGAAGGGTTGCACTCTCTGCGGCGGCCCCAACGTAGCCACCAGCATGTCAATGAGATGACATGCAAGCTCAAACATCATGCCGCCCGGGTGCTCCCCCAGCTTTCGGCGGTTCGCGTCGCCGATGTCAGAGTTGATCTCCCCGTGGATGTAGAAGACCTCTCCCAGCCAGCCCTCCTGAACCGCCTGCAGACTCAGCTCGAAGGCGGCATTGTAGCGGAACATGTAGCCCATCTGCACGACCAGGCCTTTGTCCGTGGCAAGGGCCAGCAGCGACTCAAACTCACTCAGACAAGAGCCGGCGGGTTTGTCGAGATGGATATGCTTGCCGGCCTCGATCGCTTCGCGCGCAAATCCAAGATTGTCCCGGACGCGACCCTCGACCGCTATCATCGCTATGCTCTCATCAGCGAGAAGCTCCGCCTGGTCCAGCCACCTGACCTCAGCAAAGGCTTCACTGTCGCGGGCGGCTTTGAGAAGCTCGGCGTCAGGCTCGCAGACACCCGCCAGCTCGAAGTCAGGCGACTCCTGCAGAACCTTCAGCTTACCGATGGCGTGGGCATGGGCTGTTCCGAGCAGCGCGGCACCGATACGTTCATTCATTTGTCAGTTCACTCTCCTTTTGCTTACTTGGCTCAATTCGCATTATGTTGTCGGCGTTGCATGCGGCATCAATTGACGGCATTCGCGGGCTGGAAGCTGAGAGTGCTTACGCATTCTCACCTGAGCTTCGCGAACGGCACGAAACTCAGGCCGCGCTACGTGTCTTTAGAGGCTAGCCTGGAAGTAAATGACAGTATTGACGCGAAAGGTGTTCGGGCCCTCGATGGTGTTGCCGGGATAATAGACAAACTGCGTAGTGCCGTCTTCGTTTATCTCGAAGCCCGGGTCGTCTGTCAGATAGAGCAGGTTGGTGTCCCCTCTGCGCTCTGAGCCAGCGATCTCGTATCCGTGAGTTGTGCCATCACCGTGCGTGACGATTACGAAACACCCGGCCAGAGCGTCTTTGGGCAACAGCTCCTGATCAACCACAAAGGCATACTTGTTGGCAGCATCATCACGCTCGACGCCGGTGATTGTGCCTGCTATGGCTTTGCGCTCCGCCTCGATGACAAAATCGCCGTATCGGAGCAAGGTGCCGTCGGTGAGGTACGCGGCAACCGGTGCGCCGTCGCGGACGCGGATCAAACCCAGACGGCCGTTGCAGGCCAGGGCCTTGCCGTTGACATTTAGCGAGACCTGCTGGCCGCCTTCAAGGGGCGATGAGACGATGTAGTCGGTGCCGGCCTCATGGGTTATCGCCAGCGCAATCGGGCTGTGAACATCGTCCGGACTGGGGGCCAGGAGCGCCTTGACCGACCGGACAAAGCGCTCTTCCATGTAAGGCTCGTGGACCGCCACATATACGGAGGTCAGGGCCTCGTCGGTGGTGGTGCGGCGGACGACAACGCCGGGCATCCAGTACTTGTCGAGCTCGGCATCGTTCTCGTCGGCGCGGCGGATTGATGGCGACATCACCTGATAGACGGTAGTGTCCGGCTGGCCCAGTACCGCCGTGTGCAGGTGCACGTCGGAATCTTGGGTGAAGTCAAATGTGACGGCCCAGTCGTCTGAGCTTTCCGCTCTCTGCAAGTCGCGGATGAACGCATAGGCGGCGCTGCGGCCTTCAGGGAACTCGCCACGGTCGCTCTCACTCTTCGGGAGTCGGAACGTAGTGTCCGGTCCCAGCAGCGTGCCCTCAACCGGTTCCACCGGCAAGCTCAGCGTCGCGGTCTGGTCATAGTTGGCGCTGCCGTGGAGTACCCAGTCGTGCTGCTTGCCGCCGGCGACGCGGAAGATATCCAGGACATAAGCATCGGCGTCCGAGACGCCCACTATGACAAGTCGGCGACGATATTCGGTCGCCAAGTCCGGGTAAGCCACCAGCGCCTGCGCCTCCACAACCTGCAGGTCGTCTGATACAGGCGAATAGAGTGTGAGGTTGCCGCCAACGCCGCGAGTGTGCTGGTCCTGCTCATCTACGGTGACGGTGTTGTGCGCCGGGGTTCGTGTCGTCCACGCGCGCCACGCCGAATGGGTGTAGCCAACGTCGCACAGCAGCTCTCTGCCCTTGGCCCAGAGAATGATATTGAGGTTATCGGCGTGCTGATGACCGTGGCCGCCGCTGAAATGCAGGTGCGCTTGCATCGCATTTGGCGGCTCTTTGCGGGCTAGTCGGGCGTGGCGCACACCGGCCAGCAGCACGGGAACGTTTCTGTCAGTCGGCTGGCGGCTGCTCTTTGCCCAGTCGTCATGAACCGGCACAATTCTTCGGTTGGGGAACACCAGCGCGCGCACCGAGTTGATGGCTTTATTGACAAATGGCAGGTCACGCTCCATGTCGAGGTCATCAAAGCGCGTGCCGTCTTCAGGCCAGGTGTAGCCGGGCGGATCCGAGTAGCCTTTGGCCACGCCGAACACACTCCGGAGGCCACCGATAGTCTGGCGATGGTAGCCGGCACTACCTTCTTTCCACACGCCGTCGAAAAAGAACTGATTTCGCAACAGGCCCAGAGCGCGGTTGATACCGTCGTGTACGTAGTCAGGTTCATTGAGGATGCGGCCATAGACGATGAGGCTGCGGTATATGCCGGGAGACATATTGCTGTAGTATTCCTTGTAGGTGCGCAGGAAGTCTATCGAGGCGTGCAGCATGTCGCGCTCGATGGCCTCCTTGACGTCAATGCCCTGCTTCTCGCTCAGCTGCTCGAAGGCGCCGCTTTCGTAGAGCCGGTCGTAGGCGTATGCAACGTGTGACGGGGCATCGGCGTAAAACCACCGGGACCAGATTCCGCCCCAGTACTGGTACGGCGGCTTGGCGTCCGGCATCGGGCCGTCCTTGCCAACGGCCCTATCTTTCACAAAGCACCAGCCGGCATAGCGCTGCGATATGTGATACAGAAGCTCCGCGCCGGCGTCGGCATACTTGTCTTCACCCGTCGCGAGATACAGGTCGGCCATCTGCTGGGCGAGCCGCCCGACATAGCTTTTTCTATGATACCTGGCGCGAGCGGTGAAATAGTGCGGCTCGCCATCCGGGCCTTCCCAGTACCGCCACTCCACCTCTTCCCCACGCCGGTTCTTGAATTTGAGCACCTGGTCCATGGGATACTTCTCAGAGGGGTATTCGTGGCCACAGAACTTGCAGTGAACGCCATCAGGGTCTTCGATTCCGTTCCAGACCAACTGGCCGGCCTG
>JALGTY010000213.1 GCA_029821145.1 Candidatus Zipacnadia bacterium | reverse complement strand
TCTGCGGCCTTCAGCGCTTCTTGCACCATGCGGCTGTAGGCCACGAGTGTAACATCGTCGCCCTTGGCGCACACAGTGGCCTCTCCGATCGGTGTTATGTAGTCGCCTTCGGGCACCGGCCCGACTGTCGAGTACAGCAATTTGCTTTCTATGAAGATTACTGGGTCATCGCAGCGGATGGCGCTTTTCAGCAGGCCTTTGGCGTCTGCCGGGTTGGCCGGCGCGAGGACCACAAGGCCGGGTGTGGCCACGAAATAGCGTTCCAGGCTTTGGGAGTGTGTCGGCCCGTAACCCCGTCCGGCTCCGGCAGGGCAGCGCACCACCAGCGGAATCTTACACTGCTTGCCGAACTGATAGCGGAATTTCGCGGCGTGGTTGATGATCTGGTCCATGGCCAGGGTGATGAAGTCCATGAACATTATCTCGACGACCGGCCTCAGTCCGGTCATAGCCGCGCCGACTGCCACCCCTACAAAGCCATTTTCAGAGATTGGCGTATTGCGCACGCGTTCTTTGCCGAATTTCTCGGCGATTCCGGCGGTCAATTGGAACGCGCCGCCGTACTCGGCGATATCCTCACCGAGCAGGATTACGTTCTCATCGCGCGCCAGTTCCTCCTCCAGCGCCTCCCTGATTGCGTGTGAATAGTAGATATCTCGTGCCATTATCCGTCCCGCATTCCCCAATAATTATCGCGTGGCTCGGCCTGATCTGCGCTTAGCGCAGGTCAGGTGAGAACGCGAGCTATCGCGTTCTCAGCTTCCAGCCCGAGTCGCCGTCATATCTCAATACTGACAACCTTAAGTTCTGTCATCGCTTCCATGGCGTACTTGATACCTTCGCGCCCGATCCCACTCCGCTTGACACCGCCGTAGGGCATCATATCTGCCCGCCATGCCGACACCTCGTTAACGAACACCGAGCCGTGATGCACCCCGCGCACGAACGCCATCGCCTCATCGAGCTGGTTGGTGAATATGCGCGTATTCAGCCCGTAGCGCGTCGCGTTGGTAAGCTCGATAGCCTCCGCGACATCGGCAATGCGAATGACCGAGACCACCGGCCCGAACACTTCGTCCCCAAATAGTCTCATCTCCGGGGTGACGCCTGTCATTACTGTCGGGGCGAAAAGATTGCCTGCGCGCGTCCCGCCGATGACGAGTTCAGCGCCTTGTTCCTGGGCTTCGGCCATCCAACTGTCCAGTCGCGCGCCAGCGCCCTCATCTATAACTGACCCGATGTCTGTTGTCTCTTTGCGCGGGTCACCGAGCTTCAGACTTGTCACTCGCTCCACAAATTCCGCCAGGAAGGTGTCATACAGGTCGCTTTGGACGAATATCTTCTGGATGCTTATGCACATTTGCCCGGCGACACCATAGCCACCGCGCACGCATCCTGCCACCGCCGCCTCCATGTCAGCGGAGGGCATCACCGTCACCGATGATGCACTGCCACATTCGAGCAGCAGCTTCTTCATCCCTGCCGCCTGGGCGACTATTTCTCCGGTGCGGTCGCTGCCAGCAAAGGCCACCACTCTGACCCGCTGGTCCCGTACCAGTGCATCACCGATTTGTGCGCCGCCCGGCACCACGTTTACGGCTCCAGCCGGGAAGCCGGCCTCATGCAGCAATTGCCCGAACATGCAGGCTGCCAGCGGGGCTTGCGGCGGCGGCTTGAGCACCACGGTATTGCCTGCGGCCAGGGCCGGGCAGAGCTTATGGGCCGTGAGCAGTACGGGGAAGTTGAAGGGCACAATTGCAGCTACAACGCCCGCAGGTACCCGCAGCGTGAAGCCGATCTTGCCCGCACCGTTGGAAGCCCCCTCGAGGGGCAACTGCTCACCGCAGAGCCGCTTAGCCTCTTCCGATGACAGCCGCACGACATCCTGGGCGCGGCTGACCTCTGCGCGGGCCTCGCGAATGGTCTTGCCGACCTCCTGACAGATAGTGGTGGCGAACTCCTCCGCACGCGCGCCGAGTGCTTGATATGCCGCAAATAGCAGTTCACTGCGCTCGTACGCCGTTAGCTCTGCCATCGGCCTCAGCGCATTGTAAGCCGCGCCCACCGCAGCATCTACATGCTCGGGCCCGCCCTCCACGATGGTATCAATGATGCTTCCATCGTAAGGGTTCATCACTTCGGCCAAGGTGCCGTCGGATACTTCCTCGCCCTTGATCAGCATCACACAAGCCTCAAATCGGCTGTCGCGGCCGTTTCGGCTGCGTCTAAGAGTCGTCGGTAGCTCACAAAAGGCCGGCTCTGCCTGTTCGTAGGGGCGTGATTTATCACGCCCGCCACGCCGCTACTGAGCGGGCGCAATAAATTGCGCCCCTACGGATGAGGGTGTCATGCGACAGGCGAGACCCGTGTCCTACCGACAATTCGGACACGCACCGGGTCGTTTCGGAGTCATCGCACTCCGCCGTTCGCTGTGCTGAGACATATAGTTCACGACGGCCCGCCTCGCACCTCCTGAAACCCCATCTTCACGTTCTCTGACGATTTGCATTATAGCCCATAATTTGCTATATTTACACCCCACCTTATTGACGCAGGACAAGCGCGAGCCGGTCGAGCACACGGACGATTCCTTTGGGATTGCCTACAACATTTCTCGCGTAGGTCGGGCTTTCCTGCGGGCCCTGAGCGAAGTCGCAGGGCAGCCCGACACCAACACAGGGGAGTGGTAGCCCATGGCAAGCAACAATATCTACGGATTTGGCATTGTCGGGTGTGGTGTGATCTCAGACACCCATCTCGACGCAATAGAGGCGCTGCCCAACGGCAAAGTTATAGCGGTATGCGACAAGATCGAAGCCGCCGCCAAAGCGAAGGCCGCAGAATACGACTGCGACTACTACACCGACCTTGCCGAGATGCTTGAGGATGACGATATTGACGTCTGTAATATTGTGGTACCCAGTGGGCTGCACGCCGAGCTGGGGATCCAGTGCGCCGAGGCAGGCAAACACGTCATCTGCACCAAGCCGATTGATGTCACGCTTGAGAAGATTGATGCCCTGATTGATGCCTGCGATGAAAACGGTGTCAAGCTCGGCGCGACGCATCAGTTTCGCGGTTTCACTGTCTATAAGCGGATCAAGGAGGCCGCCGAGACCGGCAGGTTGGGCAAGTTGCTTTACGGCAATGCTATCGTTCCCTGGTACCGCACCGACGAGTATTACAGTGACGGCTGGCATGGCACCAGGTTGCTCGATGGCGGCGGCGCGCTGATGAACCAGTCTGTTCATTATGTTGACTTGCTTATCTGGATCATGGGCGATGTGGCGAGGCTTGGCGCATTTGCCGACGCGCTGGCACATGATACCATCGAGGTCGAGGACTGCGCCACTGCCGTGCTGAAGTTCACCTCTGGTGCCCAGGGCATGATCCAGGGCACCACTTGCACCTATCAGGGCCATCCGGCGGTGCTGGAGATTCACGGCACCAAGGGCAATGTCATCGTCGTCGGCGAAGATCTGAAACTGTGGCAGGTAGAAGGCGACGAGACGGAGCTGGATTTTGAGGCCGGTGCAGTTGGCGGTGCGGCGGACCCGAAGATGGGCATGTTGGGTGAGGCGGTGCAGGCCCACACCGAACAGATTGCTGACATGCTGGCAGCGGTTGAGGAGGGGCGGGAGCCGGTGCTATCGGGGCGCGAGGCCCGTCGCGCCGTTGAGGTCATCCTCCGCATCTACGAGTCTGCCCAAACCGGCAAAATGATTGACCTCTAACGTGCCCAATCCATTGCCTGGCTCGGCCCTTCTGAACATGTCCGCGTGGCTCAGGCTTCCCAGCCTGAGGATGCCTTTCGTATCCCGTCGGGTACTCACGCCGAAGGCGTGGGTGAGCCTTCCCAGATACTGTCGCCTGACTTGGCCTTCGAATAGCATAGTCGTCGCGTGGCTCGGGCATCCTGCCCGAGTCCGTTGCATCTTGGCATCCTCGGTAGGCAGCGCTGTTTTTTCTCGTCTGGCAGGTTTGCAGCAATACAATGATGAAATGCCCCGGTGCAACGCCATTGCGACAATGCACTGACGGTACTGAGCGTCAAGCAATAACTGACAAGGATGAGCAGCATGGCAAAAGCCAAGATTTGGCAGAAGATGACGGTAAAGCAGATTCGCAAGGCTCTGAAGGACACGCCGACGGTCCTGATACCGGTTGGCTGCACCGAGCAGCACGGCTATCACCTGACCACTGACACCGACAACCACAACGCCTGGCAGGTGAGCGTGCGCGCGGCTGATCAGACCGGCTGCTTCGTCGCCCCGCTTCTGCCGTACAACTTCTCCGGCGGCGAATTGCCTGGCACACTCAACATCAACCTCAACGTCCTATCAATGATGATCAGCGAGATACTCCGTTCCCTGGCCTTTCACGGCTTGGAGAATCTGATACTCGTCCTCGGGCACGGCGGCACCGAGAGCGTCGCGGCGATACGCCTGGGTGCCGGGCATTTCGTGCGCGACTTTCCTGGCTATGCCGACCGCCGCGTCGCCGTCCACTGTTTCTTCGAGACCTCTCCGACGTTCAGGCGTTCTTACGAGCAGGAGCAGGATTACCATGCCGGCAATTTCGAGACCTCGCTCATGCTCTACTGGGCTGCCGACGAGGTACTGGCCGACGAAATGACCACCGACCGCGAAGACGTTCTGCAGATGATGCTGGACAACCCGGATGCCTACCAGGTCTTTTCCAGGCCGCTTGAGCATCCCAGTGTCACGGCCAGGGTCGCTCAGCATCCGGAGATCGAGGTCGGAGTAATGGGCGACCCATTCAAGGCTACTGCTGAGTTCGGCAAGCAGCTTTGCGACGAGGCGGTAGCCGGCCTGGTCGAACTCATTGATGCTATGCAAGCGGCGGGCTAGGCTACCACACGGGGAAGTAGCGCCTCCCTATCATCGCATAGGTCGGGCATCCCGGAGGTCCTGAGCTTGCCGAAGGGCTGCCCGACGCGACAAGAAAAGGAGTTCATAACAATGCAAGACAAACAACTACGCATACTGGTTTTCGGCGCGCATCCTGATGATTGTGACGTGCGCTTCGGCGGAATGGCGCTTAAGTACCGGGCCTTAGGCCATCAGGTGAAGTTCATCTCGATGACCAATGGCGACACCGGCCACTATTCGATGGGGGGCGGACCGCTGGCCCGACGCCGCTATGAGGAGGCCCAGGCAGCAGCCGCCATAGCCGACGTTGAGTACGAGATATACGACATACACAATGGCGAGCTACAGGCTGACATGCCTGTTCGCAATATGGTTATCTGTAGTATTCGCAACTACAAACCCGACCTCGTGGTCTGTCACCGCGCCAATGATTACCATCCTGACCATCGTGCGGTGGGGCAGTCGGTGCAGGACGCGATCCATGCCATCCGCGTGCCAAACGTAGCGCCCCTGACTGAGCCGCTGAGCTACTCACCCGTGATGGCCTATCTGCAGGACAGGTTCACCGAGCCTGCGGCCTACCGGGTTGATATCGCGGTTGACATTGACGATGTGGTTGAGCGTGTTATTGACATGCTGGCGTGCCACGTATCTCAGTGGTTTGAGTGGCTGCCTTACGACCGCGGCGGCCTTGACGAAGTTGCGAAGGTTCCTGAAGGCGAGGCACAGCGGCGGGAGTGGTTGGCCGGCCAGATGCGGACCAGGTTCGCAGGTGTCGCGGATCAGGGCCGCGAAAAGCTCATCGAGACCTACGGCAAGGAGCACGGCAAAGCGGTCAAGTGTGCGGAGGTGCTGATGGTCTCCGAGTATGGCGGCAAGCTCGAACCCGACCAGATTCCTGTTCTCTTCCCGTTCTTGCCGAGCAGATAAACCTGCGGGAGCAGACTCTGCCGTTGCCGTAGCCATTTTCCCCTCTCCCT
>JALGTY010000212.1 GCA_029821145.1 Candidatus Zipacnadia bacterium | reverse complement strand
CGTCATGTCATAGAGCTTCTTGCCACCGGGCGGCTTGCCCTTAGCCACAACGAGCTCTCCGCCTTCGGGATAGACGCTTGTCATCCGCAGGTGCACGTCGTCCTGGTTGCGGAGCAGGTAATCAAGCGACCACACTCCCTGCGGAGTAGCTCTGGCCGGCTCACGCATGAACGCCAGACACGACAGGTCCCGGTCCTTGCCCTTGCCTTTCACCGACGAGAAGTCCTTGTATTCCAGCCCCTCGCCCAGCGCGGTGCCCTGGTACGCCTCCAGGCTCAGGTTTTCAGCAGTCGCCTCGCCGTCCGGACCATGAAACGAGAAGTGATGCTCCTCGCCGCCCTGCACGCGCTCGACGGTGAGGCAGTAGAACCGCTCAGGCCCGAGGTCAATCAGCGCAATGGTCCTTTGCCTCGTCGCGGTTGTCTTCGCAAGTGGCGCAGTACTCTCGGCGGCTGCGATCTGCACCGGCGGCCGGCCGACAAACGTGGTCAGCTCGGCCCTGTAGAAGTTCGTACTGTACACGCCGCTTATCTTTGTCCCGTAGTGCGTCCCCCAGTTGCTTTCCCAGTGCCCACAGAAAGTCCAGCCCTCCGGGTAGCCTAGCTCCGGCAACAGCTCCCGCCTCAGACCCGCGATGCCATAGGTCAGCATGTCGGGGTGCGCGTGTTGCAGGTTCCGCGCATACCGCATCCACAGCGCGCGCTGGTCGGTATCCTTGCCCGACCGCAGAATCGCCAGCCCGTACCCTCAGCTCCGGATCAGTTATGCTTCCCGCCAGGGACCCGCCGGGACCATACATCGCCTGGGCAAAGCGCGGGTCCTTGGTCACTCGGTACGCAATCATCCAGTCATCAACATTGCACGGAAGGCCCTGTGCCGGGCTCAGTACACCCGGCGGTCCACCCTTCCCCGCATCACCGACCGCCGGATAGGTCCGGCCTATCAGCCCCGAGTTCAGCGGGAAATCGTAGATCTGCCGGAACTTCGGGTCCTTGGTGGCAGATACGAACTTCGGCGGCTTGCAGATATCCGGATGCAGCGCCTGCAGCTCGTCCAGAATCACTCCAATTCCGGCCATCCTGCTGATGTGGCCGTGGTTATAGCTCGGCGACTCATACGCCGCGCCGTCCCTGTAGAACAGGTTTGTCAGAGCAAAGCGGATGCCGTTGGCGTTTAGTAACCAGTCGGCTACCTCGGTCGTTTTCTCGGTGCCCAGACACAGCGCCAGATTCGCCGCCATCATCTCCTGCTGCGGCCAGTTGCGCGCGACTGCATTGTCCATCGCCGCCTGGATCGGCACCCGCAGAATCCCCGTCTCAATGAACCGCTTGAAATCCTCGATGCTCTGGATCTCCGGGTGGTTGTGAGTCTGGCAGAACTCGATCAGCTCCTTGTCATCATCAAGTTGGTCAAATATCAGGTCCCACGCCCGCGCGGCGTTCTCGATCTTCGGGTTGCCCCAGTTGCACTGGATATACAAAAAGCTCCCGCCCAGCCTGCCTACACGGCTCTCCAACGGTGCACCCACCGGCCACTTCAGTATCCCGTCGCGATTCGCGATCTTGCGGTGGTTCAGATTCAGCGACATGTCCACCATCGCCTCCGCCATCCGCAGCAGTGCGATCGCCGACTTGTGCGCATACCCCTTGTCACCGGTCGCCGCGAACGTACGCGCCGATTCGATAATGCCGGGCGTCAGTTCCCCCATGTACGCTTTCCACTGGTGATAGTAGGCGATGAACGGCCAGCGCCATTTCCCGCCATCGGGCGCAATCGGCGGGTCCACAGGCTCACAGCCGAAGCCGTCATCCGGGAACGGCCCCGAGTGCATGTCACCCGCCCGCCAGTCATTCGAGGGGAAAGCCGTGCCGCAGTTGGGGCATAGTACCTTCCAGGGGTGCTTTGCGGTGTCGTATTTCCACGGGTAGAACCCGGACCTGCCCTCATAGATCTTCATTCCGCACACCGGGCAGCCTTTGCCGATACCTCTGTTTGCCTCCATGCTGCCCAACACGATCAGGCACGTCCGAGGCACACTGGGCCCGGGGATGATATTGTATATCTCCTCATCCGGTGTCTTCAGCCATCGCCCCGCCCGACCCACGATCTGGCCTTGAGCTCTCAGTTGTGCCACGTCCTCTTCGGAGTGCATAGTCCGGCGCGACTTCAGTCCGCTGTACTCGAGATCATCACGCGGCCAGATGCGCGGCAACTCGACCTCCTTGTACTTGCGCGGCTGGTACACCTCATTCCATCCCAGCACTGTCAGCGGCATCTCAAGCTCTCCGCCCTTGCCGGAGAATTTCAGCGTCGCATCCCCCGCTTTCAGTGCGCGGAAATAGTACCGCTGGATGGCGTCCTGGTCCCACCTATCAAACATCTCCAGCGTCTCCGGCACCTCGACCTTGAGTTCCCCCGAGCCCTCCGGCTGCTCGAGACACACCCGAAACTGCTGGCCGGGGAATATCCACATCGGCTTATCCAGCACCTTCAGATCGGCGCGGACGCCACTGCACAACACCATTGTGGCGATGGTAGCGAGTAACAGCAGATCGTTTCTCATTTCAGACACTCCTAGCCCGAATTACTCACCAACGCGTGGCTCGGCTTGACCTGCGCCAAGCCAACACAAGGCGGTACGATAGGCGTCTCGCCTGTCGTCGTTGCCGTTTGAAGCAACCGTGTTGGCTGTCAAGTGTTAGGCGCAGCCGAACATACCTGAGACTGGCCCGCGTACTCCATCAATTCCGTGTCTCTAGCTTTGTGGCGGGTGGAGCTAAGCCTACCCCGCGCGTATATTTTCCCCGCGTAGGTCGGGCTTCCAGCCCGACTCCACTGCCTTGACTCCATTCTCGCGTAGGTTGCGCCTTGTGAGGCCGCACAATCTCGAGTCGGGCTGGAAGCCCGACCTACGGGATTTTGTAGGAAGCCCGACCTACGCGCTATTGCTTCCTCTTCGCGCCGAGCATCACTTAGCCAAATCCAGTGCCAGGCCGGCGTCCCCGGTTCACTTCACAGCCACGGCGCCGCCTCGGCATCTTCGCTGCAGTATGCGGAAAGCACCTTATTGATGCCGCCAGCGATGTGCCGGCAGTCCGCCGCGTTGTACCACTGATTCAGCCCGATGGAGATTACGCGGTCAAACAGATCATCCGCCACCGGACAATCGCCCCTGTTGTACTCGATACTCCCGCCGCGCTTCAGATACAGCGGGTCCTCCCACGGGTAATTGTCTTCCGTCGGCCCGGTTTTGTACGTAACAGGAAACATGGAGTGATAGACGTGCCAGTCCGGCCTTCCCTTGTCCCCGCGCATACTGGCAGAGATATTCTCAGCCTGCAGCGCCGCCACGATCTTCCGCCCCAGCTTGATCGTCTCCGGGTAGAAGCGTAACGTATAGCCCACCTCGCCCTCCGGGTCATTGAGCACCTGCGGCTCAATCTCCCCATACGTCCTCAGCCGCTTGAGGATCCGGTGTTTCACCGTCCGGAAGCGCTTCACGACTGCCGGCATCTTCCCCAGTTGCACCACATCCACAGCCGCTTCCAGTTCAGACATCCGGTAGTTGGTCCCGCAGAACAGCTCCCCCTTGTACCTCGGCCTGGCGAAGCGCACCGGCCGCCACAGACCTCCGCACTCGATGAACTGCTGTGCGCGCTCCCAGTTCCGTTTGTTCTGCGTCAGAATCAGGCCGCCTTCGCCCCCACCGACAATCTTATATCCTGAGATGGAAAAGCAGCCGAAATCCCCGAAGGTGCCGACGCGGCGGCCCTTGAACTCGCCGCCGACTGCCTGCGCGCAATCCTCAATGACTTTCAGCTTGTGCCGGCGCGCTACCTTCATGATCGCCCCCATGTCGCAAATACCGCCCTGCCAGTGTGTCGGCGCAATCGCCACGGTCCGCTTCGTAATCAGCGGCTCAATCTGGGCCGGATCAATCATCAGTGATTTGTCAACATCGCAGAAGATCGGCACCGCACCGGAAGTCACGACAGCTGCCGATGTCGCAAAGAAGCCAATCGCCGGACAGATGACCTCGGTTCCCGGCCCGACGCCTGCTGCTATGAACGCCGCGTGCAGGGCGCTCGTACCAGAGTTGACACCGATAGCGTATTTCGACCCGAACACCTTCCGAGCGATCTTCTCGTATGCCTCGACCTTTGTCTCCTTCAGCCCGGAGTAGTAGTTGGGCAGAAACGGCCCTTCACCCAAGTCGTCGGCCTCAGCCGCTTTTCGCATTTTCGCCAGAGCTTTCTCGGAAAAGCCGAACCGCTCCGCTACGGACATGAACTCCTCCACGCCTATCTTCGGCCTGCCCTTGCCCTCGATGCTGGTTACTGCTTTGAGTCCGCCCTCCAGCGCCAGTTTTTCTTTTGTTCTTTCGTCGGCCATTACGTTTCACTCCTTGCGTGTAGCGCCTCTGCCGCAGACGAGCGGCATTGCGAGGGATAGTATTTCGCCATCGCCTGCTGCATCCCTTTTGCTCATTTAACCAACCATCGCTAATACGCAGAGGTCTTTACAGCGGCACGGCGAACAATACGTGCGCGACGCTAATCATGGAGGTACCTGCTATGCTCAAAATCGAGGACCCGCTTCACGGTGCAGTTGTGAACCACAGGTATGGCGTGCAGAATGACGACGCCCTCACCCTCACGGTAACCGGCCAGGCGCCGCCCTATGGTTCGGTGAGTGTCAACGACATACCTGCCACGCTCAGCATGGGGCACTTCAGTTGCGATGTCATCATAACCGAGCCCGAGCAGGACATCACCGCGCTGTATGATGGCTCTTACGGCCATCAGGAGCATACGGTGCGCGTGGTCTGGGATCGCTATTCCCGCCCCCGCTATCGCTTCTCCATAGACGACAACAGCTTCTGGCTGCGCGACATTGCCCGCGAAGGCTACGATTCGCTCTTTGACTGCTTCTACCTCGCCATCCTGCGCAATCTGCATCAGGAGTACGGCACCAGGTTCACCGTCAACATCTACCACCATACCGCAGACGGCTTTGAGATTACTGAATTCCCCGACCGCTATCGAGGCGAATTTGAGGATAATGCGGACTGGCTGGTATTGGCCTTTCACGCCCGTGCCAACGACCCGGACCGCCTCTACCAGTACGCTCCGCCCGACGAGTTGATCCGTGACCTGGACATGGTGCAGGAGGAGATTGTTCGCTTTGCCGGCGACCAGACCCTCGCCATACCGACGGTAATCCACTGGGGCATGGTCCTGCCCGAGGCGCTGCCGTTGCTTTACGAAAGGGGCGTGCGAGTACTGTCCGGTTTCCAGCAGCCCACTTCTCACGGCTATGATGTCAACTACTGGCTCGACGACGTCCGCTCCGAGTGGGCCTACAGTCACGAGGCGCTCAAGGATTTCGCCAGCGGCATCGTCTTCTCACGCGTGGACATTGTCTGCAACAACACGCCGGTTGACCGGGTCGCGCCCACGCTGCAGCCGCTTTACGACAATCCGTATCTGGCTGAGATCATGGACCTGTTCACTCACGAGCAGTATTTCTGGCCGTTTTACGTCAACTATCTCCCCGACCACGCCCAGCGCCTTGACGCGGCGATCCGCTGGGTAACCGAGCGCGGCTACGAGCCGGTCTTCTTCCACGAGGGCTTCCTCGGCGGCCAAAGCCCGTAGGGAAATTGGGGACAGTCACCTATTTCTGCAGAAGACTAGCAGTGGAACTTACAGAAATCGCAAGAAATGGGTGACTGTCCCCAAATTTCCAACCTATTGAGCACGCAAAGAAAAGGGCGGCCCACCGTTTGGCGTGGCCGCCCTGTCATTACTGCGCATTCGCCGACTGCTGCGTACTTCCTGTCTCCGCTAGATGGTCCCGTCCCACTTGTGCTTGATGGTGCTGAAGCGGCCGTACGTGATCCATTTCGCGTGCCCGTCACAGAACGCGAAATTGGAGCCCCCGTTGTGCCGTATGGGGTCCCACGGCGAGTATCCGCCCGGGGTGTTCACGTGGTACGCTGTCGTCAGGTAGCCCTGCACACCGTAAGACGCCGCATCGGCGACACACCACGTCTCGGCGGGGTACGGCATTTCTGATATTTTGACACCATCATACTCCCAGCCGGTGCGGGTCGGGTCCGGGTGGTTCAGAGAGTACCCGAGGCCGCAGTTCCACCCATAGCCGCCGTACCATAACCCGCGGTCTGCGCTCGGGCATACGAAAACCTGTCGGTTCATGACGTAGGGGTACAACAGGTCCTGCCAGGAGAGGTAGGTCCCGTTGGCTTGGTAGTACGGGCGATAGACAGTCGTCGGCGTGTAGATGATGCGCCCCACACACATCTCGTCATAGTCCTGCGTGTACATGGCGAAAGCCAGGGCTATTTGCTTGACGTTGTTCAGGCACGAGCTCTGACGCGCCTTCTCCCGGGCCCGGGCGAATACCGGGAATAGTATCGCCGCTAGAATCGCGATGATCGCGATCACCACCAACAGTTCAATAAGTGTAAAGCCAGCCTGCCGTGAGCTTGTCGTACGGCGCTTCATTTCGACACCTCCGCATTGATTGTTTGTACGGCGCTTCATTTCGACACCTCCGCATTGATTGTTTGGAACCGTACTAGAGATTATAGCAGTACGCACAATGATATTCAACCCGCAGCTACTCCACACCTGCACGCGCCAATATAGAATTGGGGACTGTCCCCAAATTTCCTTGTCCTAACCCCCCTGCCCCCTTCCCTGGTAGGGAAGGGGGAGGGGCTGGGGGTTGGGGGTTAGGCGTTAGGCGACTACTTACTATTCGCCTTCTGGGCAGGCCTGGTGCCATGACCCGGCGAATTAGCAATCAGCACAGGACTATCTGGCAGGGGGTACTACCATGCGAGAGTTCAAGCTGTTCATAGATGGACAATACTGCGACGCCGCCAGCGGCGAAACCTACGATTCGATACATCCGGGCAACGGCGAGGTCATCGCCAGCATCGCCAAAGCTGGCCCGGAGGATGTCGCCCGCGCATGCACGGCGGCTCAGGCGGCCTTTGACGGCGAATGGGGTGC
>JALGTY010000211.1 GCA_029821145.1 Candidatus Zipacnadia bacterium | reverse complement strand
GGAGTACCGGCGTCGGTCCATTCAAAGGGCAGAATATCGTAGTCCAGCGCGCCTCGCTCCAGGTAGGCGTTGTTGACGTCGGTGATCTCGTACTGCCCCCGGTCGGAAAGCTCAAGCGTCGGCAGTATCTCCCATATCTGCTGGTCGTACATATATATGCCGATCACCGCGTAGGATGTTGGCGGGTCGGCGGGCTTCTCGATGATCTCGGTGATTTTGGCGTCATCGTCGAAAGCCGGAACACCGAAGCGTTGGGGGTCAGGCACCTCCGTCAGGAGTATCCGTGCGCCGACTGGTTCCTGGCGGAATGTTTCCACATACGGGCTGATGCTCCCGTTGACGATATTGTCGCCCAGCATCACCACAAACGGCTCTTCGTTTATGAAATGGTTCGTCAGCCGCACAGCGTCAGCGATACCTCGGGGCGCCGACTGGTAGGTGTAGTACAGGTGCTCGAGGCCGAACTCTCTGCCGTCATGCAGCAGCTCGAGAAAGCCCCCCGGGTTGTTGCCGCCGGTCACGATAAGGATATCCTTGATGCCGGCCTCGACCAGTGTATATAGCGGATAATACACCATGGGGTAGCGCCACACCGGCAGCAGGTGCTTGTTGGTGATACGAGTCATCGGCTCCAGGCGCGTGCCCAGGCCACCTACCAGGATTACGCCCTTCATCTTCTCATGCTCCTTAGCGCGGGATCTGTGGCTGTCGGAATCTGATTCTTCCGGACTACTCGCGTTATCCCTCCAACGCGAGTGCATAGGTCGGGCTTCCTGGAGGCCCTGAGCTTGCCGAAGGGCAGCCCGACACCGACAGACGAGATCGCCTAATCGCTCCCCACGCAGCTCGCACTCGCCTTGACCATATCGAGGAAATACTGCTGGACTCGGCGGTCCTCCGTCAATTCCGGGTGAAACGTGGTGCCGAGCAAGTGGTCCTGACGCACCATGACGATACTGTCGCGGAAGGTGGCCAGCACCTCGACGTTGTCTTGGGCCTTGGTCACAGCGGGCGCGCGGATGAACACTGCTCTGGCCTGCCCACCCTCGATCCCCTTGATAGGCAGGTCGGTCTCAAAGCTATCCACTTGCCGCCCAAACGCGTTGCGCTTGATCTGTATGTCCATATAGCCGAGCCGCCACTGCTCCGAGTCCACGATATCTTTGGCCAGCAGTATCAGTCCGGCGCAGGTGCCCCAGATCGGTTTGCCGGCGGCGTGGAGTTTGCTGATCGCATCATCCAGGCCGAAGCGCTCGCACAGCTTGCCGATGGTGGTGCTTTCGCCGCCCGGGATGATGAGACCATCGCAGGTCTCGATTGCCTTTTTCGTCTTGACCGGCGCCGCATCCACTTCCTCCAGATCGTTCATGGCCGCGACGTGCTCGGCAAAATCGCCCTGCACCGACAACACGCCGATGCGATAGCTCACAGGTATTGCTTCCTTTCAATCGCTCGTAGCGAAAGAGAACCCGGCAGCGGGTCCCCTTTGATCGCAAACAGACGCCTTACTTGTGCCGCTTCTACCACCCGCGTGTCGCGAGCCGTTCGGAATCCTCCAGAGTGCGCACGTCAATGCCCGGCATGGCTGCGCCCTCGAGCCCGCGGCAGGCCTTCGCCACTTCGATGGGGTCCTCATAGTAGGTCGTGGCATGCACGATAGCCAGGGCGCGAGCTTGTGGGTCTTCCGCTTTGAAGATCCCGCTGCCGACGAATATCGACTCGGCCCCCAGCTGCATCATCAGGGCCGCGTCTGCCGGTGTGGCGATGCCCCCTGCGGAGAAGTTGGGCACTGGCAGTCCGCCGGTATGGGCGACCTCCTTGACCAGTTCATAAGGCGCGCCGATATTCTTGGCCTCGGTCATCAGCTCGTCATCGCGTAGCCCGCTCAGGTGTTTAATGCCGGTCATGACGTTGCGCATATGGCGGGTGGCCTCGACGATATTGCCGGACCCGGCCTCGCCCTTGGTGCGGATCATGGCCGCGCCCTCACCAATGCGCCGGAGGGCCTCGGCCAGGTTAGTGCAGCCGCATACGAACGGGACGTCAAAGGCGTGCTTATCAATGTGGAACTGCTCATCGGCAGGCGTGAGCACTTCGCTTTCATCAACGAAATCCACGCCGATGGCCTGCAGCACTTGTGCTTCGGCAAAATGCCCGATGCGCGCCTTGGCCATGACCGGTATGGTCACGGTGTCCATGATTGCTTCGATTATGTCCAGGTCCGCCATGCGAGCCACGCCGCCCTCTGCGCGGATGTCGGCTGGCACGCGCTCCAGGGCCATTACCGACACCGCCCCGGCGTCCTCGGCAATCTTGGCCTGCTCGGCGTTGGTCACGTCCATGATAACGCCGCCGCGCAGCATCTCTGCCAGGCCAACTTTATTGCGCCATGTTGAAGTTTCGGCCATTCTAATCATCTCCTGGGACCAAGCATCATACTCTGGGGCGGCAGTTGGCGGCTGCGCCCCTGCAATGCTGTGAAGTGCTAATATGCCTATATTAGCGCAATTGCGCCGCTCAAGCAATAGCGGCAACTGGAAAATAGCAACACTTGGGGATGAGACGGCGTGATGGTCAGGTTTGGGGCCTAAACCGGCCCAATGGTCAATTCAGCCGTCCGACATAGACGCCTGCTTCGTACGGCGCAAGGGGCTTGCCGAAGAGCCCTTCGGCGGTGCCCTCCAGTCGCTGCGGGCGGGTGATTGACTGCAGCACAGGCCGTGTCAGGTTATCAACCGTGAGAGAAGCGATCTGCTGCTGGCCGGTCGTGTTGACGATCACGACGATCGCCTGTCCCTCATGCTCCCATACTCCCCACAGCACAGGCGCGTCGTAGTCGAACGGATGCGCCTGTCGCTGCCCACTGAGTATTGACAGCCCGATGGCGGACAACTCGGAGTTGACGGCGGCCACCTGCTGCCAGAGCTGCGGAGCGTCGCGGGTGATGAGGTAGTCTCGGCGTTGGGCGGTGCCTGGTATTCTGTAGGCGTACGCAACAATCCCTTTAGCACCGCACACGATGGCAAGATAGGCCATGGCGCGATATTCGGCGGCAGTGGGCGCTCTACCGGCGCCGGCCGCATCAAGCCGCTTGTCGCGTATATGACCGCCCCCTGCTATTGGCACCAGCGCCCAGATCAGCTTCTGTGGTGCGATGATTGACTGGGCCTGCTGGATGCGTTTGGCCATCTGAGACAGTTCCCCTGGAGGCCTCGGCTCCGTCCACGCGATCACTATATCGTTGGAGGCACCATAGTCCTTGAAGCCGGACTGCGATGACAGCGAACACAGCACCGGCCGGTTGGGATTGAGCTTTCTGAGGTCGGCATACAGCTCCTCCAGAAGGTGCGGTTGGATCGCGGGAGTGTGCGTCTCCGGCTTCTCCAGAATGTACCAACCCCAAAACTTAGCGCGCGGGCTGTGCTTTTGCGCCATATTTGACCAAAAGCCGGGCTCCAGGCCTGCCGAAGACACGAACACCCCCAGATCGGCAGCGGCCGCCTGGTCCATAAATGCCCCCGAGGCTGCCTTGGCAGGCGCGATAACGAAGTTGAACCCGGCTTCAGCCATGGCCGGCAGGTCGTCAGACTCCAACAGATAGCCCATCCCTATAGGGAAGATTGCCTTCCCGTTGGCCCACAATCGGCCGCGTTCATCATAACCGACTTGATTCGCGCTTGGCGCCGCTTTACTGAAGGGCAACTCCAGGTCAAGCGTCCAGTTCTTCACATCCGCTCGCAGGCTTACGAGGTATTGGCCACTGACGATACTGGCCGGAAGCAGACGGGCGCTGAAATGGCCTTCCTGATCAGTAGTGATCCGTTGGCCCTCGCCGATCTCTTGGCCGCCGCCGACGATCCGCGCTGACAACTGGGTGGCACGCACCAATTCTGTTACGGCGTGAATGTGCCCACTGACTGTGATGCCCTCCATAGGGATGTCGTTGAGGATACTGAACCGAAACGCGGGCACGACGATACGAGCGTCAATCAACCCCGGCACCGCGATACGCGTATCGTCATACACTTCATGCTCTTGAGTGCCGAAGATGGTAATGCGCAGCTCGTGCGCCTTACGGAAGTCATAGCCATAGTCCATCTCGACATGTTGAGTCTCTGCCACTGCCAGTCGCACCGGCTTCTGTACGGTACCCCTATGGTGCTCGCCATCCCAGATCTCTGCCCTGACCTTTCCGGTTATCTGGCCTGTCGTATTGTTGGTCACAGCGAGCTTGGTTCTGCGCCTGCCTGGGTTGAGAACCAAGCCGGCGCTCTCTATCTCGCAGCCGATCTCAGCAGGCACAGAGCGCATCGAGACACCGTCAACATACAGGTTGTCCTGGCCGGCGATGCGAATGAGTACCACTGCGTGGCGAGTCGTGGCAGGAAGCTGTATGTGCCGCGAGACCAGGGTCCAGTTGCGACAGGACTGCAGGGGAAGAGCCTCGCGGCTCAGCACCGGCGTGTCCCATTCACGCTCCGTGAAGTCCTCTGTGAAGGTAAGCAAGATCACGTCGCCGTACTGTGCGGGATCGGTGCGGTAGTGCAGGCTCAGCAGCACGGTCTGGCCGGCGTACTGGTTGACCTCAATCGGCTGTGTATAGCAGCCGTAGAGAGCGCCCATAGTCTTGGATTTGAGCCTCAATAGTCGCCGACCGAAGCGCCCGCCCACATCAACCTTCCCGCTGGCCAATCCCGGCGCCTGCCACGATTTCAGTACCCACGCATCCGGTGCGTCTTCTACACCTATCATCTCAAAGCTGCCGTTGGCGACAAGATTGCCGCTGGGAACATAGGTGCGAGCAGCGTGTGCCGGGACAAGCGCCGCGAAGGTCAGCAATAGAACCCCGATACGAGCGAGGCTCCTCGCCGCTGGCATGAACGTGTTACTGCGCGGGCATGGCAACAATGGCTTCCACCTCGATTAGTACGTCCAGGGGTAGGCGCGCGACTTCAACGGTGCTGCGAGCCGGTGGCTCGGAGGCAAAATACGTCTCATAGACGGCGTTGAACGCCTTGAAGTCTTCGATGTTATTCAAAAACACCGTGGTCTTCAGCACGTTGCCGAGGCAGGTGCCGAGGTCATCCAGCAGGGCGCTCAGATTGTCCAGCACGCGGCGTGTTTGCGTCTCGATATTGTCGCCGACGATCTCCTTGCTTTCCGGGTCCATCGGTATGATGCCGGAGCAGAACAGCAAATCGCCGTAGGCTACAGCCTGGGAATATGGCCCTACCGCCGGCGGAACACGGTCTGACGCGCATGCTCTCTTTACGTTCGCCATCTC
Organism: Candidatus Zipacnadia bacterium; assembly: GCA_029821145.1. Taxonomy (GTDB): domain Bacteria; phylum Armatimonadota; class Zipacnadia; order Zipacnadales; family UBA11051; genus UBA11051. The sequence continues at coordinate 600 of JALGTY010000211.1, read as the reverse complement.
CTTCACCTCGCGGGCCACCCTGCAACGACCTCGGGCTGGAAGCTGAGAACGCTGACACACGCCTCTGGCGTGGGTACCCTCGCGTTCTCACCTGACCCGTGCCAGGCACGGGGCAGGCCGAGCTACGGGTCTTGTGAATTATTCGAGCTAACCCAATATCATAGACAGTTTCGCCACTGGAGCAGTTTCACCTCCACGACTACACAGGGCGCGAGTTTAGATTGTTGGTAGGTCACAAAAGGCTGGGTGTGGCTGTTCGTAGGGGCGTGATTTATCACGCCCTCCACGCGGCTGCTGAGTGGGCGCAATGAATTGCGCCCCTACAACATAGTGGCCTCCTGGACGACAGGCATCCTTGCCTGTCGCGGCTTGGACAGCCAAGGATGGCTGTCCTCCATGTTTTTCAAGAGGCCCCTGTCCTACCGACAATTCTTACACGGACCCGCCACACACCCTGACTTGACGCGCTGCCTCTCACAGATTATGCTAGAAGCTGTTTCAAAACCCGGTGTGGATGGGGGGGACAGTCCCTAAAGGGACAGTCCCCCTCCACCAGCCGCGTATCACGAGGGGACTGTCCCTTCAGGGACTGTCCCCTGG
>JALGTY010000210.1 GCA_029821145.1 Candidatus Zipacnadia bacterium | reverse complement strand
ATCTGCTACAAAGTTCTCAGCGTGCTGGTCGGCACAACGCGCCTCACACACTTGCGACTTTGGCTTGCTAAAACGCTTCCCAGCTTTGCTGACCCCTCGCTGCCTACTCATATATCTAGCCTCCCTAACGCTCACTCTCAGGAGGCATTTCTTGATAAATAATCCAAAACCTCTCAAATTAGTGCATAATATAAGAGGGATGCCTGTCCTCCAGGACAAACTTTGGGGGGCGAGTCGCCACCTGCTACCTTGCTTGCCCGCTCTTCTGAAGCCCCAAGCTGAGCAGTTAGCATGAGTGAAATGGAATATGCAGCAGAATTGGACAGGCAGGGCGTTTGTGTGTACATAGAAGGGCTTCTGCGAAGCGGCGCGAAATGACATACTGTAATTGACCCGACAATCCGCGTGGCCCGCGTACGAAAACATCAGATCGGCATTGAGTGTATGCTTTGCACGATTGTGTTATACTGTAGTCGCCGCACCAGCAACACCGACTAGTCAACATTTAGGAGTGATACCATGCCAGACAAACAACTCTTATGCTACGTGGTGGGCCTGTTGTTTCTGATGTTGGTCGCGGCGGGGCTGGCGCAGGAGGCGGAGGAGACTTTCGGCTGCGAGGCCAATCCCACCGGCAATCCCATCGGCGGCGGCGAGGGCTACAGCGACATCCTCACCACCGGCGATTTCATCGTCAGTACCACCGACGAATTCCTCGCCGCCCTCAAGGAGGCCAAGCCCGGCCAGGTCATCTATGTCCCCGACGGGGTCGAGATTGACCTGACCGCCTCCAGCAATCTGAGGATACCGGCAGGAGTGACGCTGGCCGGCAGCCGGGGCAGAGACGGCTCTCTCGGCGCCCGCATCTTCACCACCCGCAAGTCCGGCCGGCTGTTCGTCGCGGCAGGAGATGATATTCGTCTGACCGGCCTGCGCTTCGAAGGCCCTTACGGCGGCAGCGACCGCGTCGCCCACAGTGCCTACTTTCTCAGTACTAGCTGCTACGGCACCGAGGTGGACAACTGCGAAATCTACAACTTCAATGTCGCTGCTATCGGCGTCGGCGGCGGTGCCATCAATGTCCAGATCCATCACAACTTCATCCACCACTCCCAGCGCTCCGGCCTCGGTTACGGGGTCTCCACCAGCTCTAGTGACGTCCACATCATCGCCAACAAGTTCGACTACTGCCGCCACCACATCGCCTCCAGCGGCAGTCCCGGCTCCGGCTACGAGGCCGCCTGGAATCTGATCCTGCCCAACGCCAACGGTCACCATTTTGACATGCACGGCGGGCGCGACCGCGGCGACAGCACCGACATTGCCGGCGACTGGATGCACGTCCATCACAACACCTTCCAGAGCCCGCACCGCCATGTCATCATCCGGGGGGTCCCCTCAGACCACGCGGAGATCCACCACAACTGGTTCGTCAACCCGGTTGAGAAGTCCGTCATTTCCGGAGGCAATACCAAGGTGTATCGCAACGTCCATGGCCCCGACAAGATACTGGAGGAATAGCTTATGCGCGCACTACAGTTCAGCTTGATTGCCACCTGCTTGACGCTCGTTCTTGCCGCAGACACATTCCCCGCGGAGGACCGCCTCGGGGACTCGTTGCCCGAAGCTGCACTCCAACGCCTCGGGACGCTCCGCCTCCGCCACGGCATCGGTGATCTATGCTATCTGCTCGATGGCCGTGGCGTAGTCGCCGTCGGCAATTCCATACATATATGGGACCTCTCCAAAGGCGAATTGGATGCGAAACACAAGGTCTGCGATGCCTCCATCAGAGGTATTGCGCTGCGCAGCGATGGCAAGGCCCTGCTGGTCGCCGACAGTTCCGGAAAGGTACACGAGTGGGACCTGGAGAGCCAGGCCGTGCTCCACACTTTCGCAACCAGCCAGTCCGGCCTTACGTCTGCGCACTACTCGCCCGATGAAAAGCGCGTCCTTACTACCGGCTCCAAGCCTCCGACGATCAAGGAATTCGAGCTGGCCACCGGTAAGGAGCTCGTCGCCATCAGCGGCAAGATGCACTACTTTCGCGAGGCCATTTACGGGCCCGAGGGCAAGACGGCGCTGGTCAATGGTGCTGCCGGGTCCGGTCCCATTCTCGCTCACTACGACCTGGCCACCGGGGACCTGATCCACGAGTGGCACAAAGACTACTACGCGCATACCAGGAGTCTTGTGCTCTCCGAGGACGGCGAACGCGTTCTGGCCGGCACTCGTCACAGCGCCACCGAATGGCGGGTCGCCGACCACACACTGCTGCAGAAGTTCACCGGCCATCACGGCCACGCCGTGACCTCCGTGGCCTACTGCAAGGACCCTGACCAGCTTCTCACCGGATCGCGCGATGGCTCAATCCGCTGCTGGAATCGCCTCGAGAACGAGGTCCTGCTGCGCTGGTGTCCGCACAACGGCCACGTCACCCACATCCAGGTATCCCCTGACGGCAAGCGCGTGCTCTCATACGGCAGCCGCATGGTGGCCGAGACAAGCCTGGCTGACGGCAAATCTACAGTGACCTGGGAACGCCACAACGGGCCCGTCGAAGCGGTTGCAGTGTTGCCATCCGGCGACACCGCCATCAGCGGCTCGACCGATGCGACTCTGCGCACCTGGAATATCACCAGTGGCGAGTGCCTGTCCACCATCGAGGGCGCCACCCTCGGCGCATACTCCGTCGCCATTTCGCCCGACGGCAAGCGCGCCGCAGCGGGCTGCAAGGATGGCATCGTCCGCGAGTTCAGCCTTCCTGACGGCAAGCTCATCCGCGATCTCAAGGGCCACTTCGGCTTCATCCTCGCGGTGGCATACACACCCGACGGCGACTACCTGCTCAGCAGCGCCGGCGACGGCTCGGTCCGCGTCTGGGGCCCCGACAGCGCCGAGCCTGCCCACATCCTCAAGGAGCATCTCGGCGGAGTGCTCGCCATTGCCATCTCAGCCGATGGCAAGTTCGTCCTCAGCGGCGGCCGCGACGGTACTGTCAGACTCTGGGACCTCGCCGAAGCGAAGCTGCTGAAGACCTTCGAGGGCCATCGCGGCTGGGTCAATGCCGTTGCCTTTGCCGGCGACAGTCACCTTGGCCTCTCCTCCGGCAGAGACGGCAAGATATTCAAATGGGACCTGCAGAGCGGCAAGACACTATCGCAGATGACCCATGGCGGCTGGGTGCGAGCCCTCGTTTGCAGTCCCGACGGCAAGACCGCCTGCGCCGGTGGTGACGACAACATCATCACATGCTGGGACCTGTCCTCCGACGAGAAGACCGCGACCTTCAAGGGCCACCAGGCCCGCGTAACTGCACTCGCCCTTGCTCCGGATGGCAGCCGCCTGATCTCCGCCAGCCAGGACACCACGCTCCTGGTCTGGGAGCTGCCATAGCCTGACTAATCCTTGCGCCGGTACGATTGCCGCCGCCTCTACCAACCGCGTCGGGTACCCACACCGCAGGTGTGGGTGCGGCTTCCCGCAGGCCCTGCCTGCCCTGAGCTTGTCGAAGGGAGCCTGTCGAAGGGCAGCCCGACTCGCCGTTGCCGTTGTCGTTGTCTCCTCTCCCTGCGGGAGAGGGGACTAAAGGGGTGAGGGCGTGGTTGTAGTTCGGAGGAGCTTGCCGAAGGCCAGTGCGGCAGAAGTTCCGAGATATAGTTGACAATCTGCCGGGAGGGTACAATATAGTAGCACCATATAGTACAATGCGAGTAGTTGCACACATACATTATCAGGAGGTGTGGTAGTCATGAAACGCGGATTCACGCTCATCGAACTGCTAGTGGTCATAGCCATTATCGCCATCTTGGCGGCGATTCTTTTCCCCGTATTCGCCCGGGCGCGTGAGAAGGCCCGACAGACCAGTTGTCTCAACAACTGCAAGAACATGGCGCTGGCCAATGTCATGTACTCGGGGGACTATGACGATTACTTGGTCCCGACCTATATCCGCTGGCCTAGTGCCGGCGGCGGCTGGGCCGGCTACGCCTACTGGACGGACCTGCTGCAGCCGTACATCAAGAACCTCCAGATCTACCGCTGCCCCAGTTCAGACCCACCTGCCTGGCCACGAGGTTCATCGGGTTTCCTCGACTATGGCATCAACTACTACCTTGTCGGTAGCCCCTCAGCAGCCAGTTTCATCAAGGCAGCGGAGATCAAGTACCCGGCTGAGACCCTGGTTATCGCGGAATCCGCCTGGACAGAAAACACAGATGACTACCACACCTCCAATGCCTATTGCGTCCAGATATCGCCTCATCCCGCCCGCTTCATACCCGCGCGCCACAATGGCGGGGCACATATCGTCTATGTTGACGGTCACGCCAAGTGGCATCAGATCGCGGTCAACGACATCTATACGGGCCCGGTGAAGTTCACCGTGCATCCGCGAGATGTCTGCTGGTCCGCAAATGGCGCGCCGAAATACTAGCCGCTCTCCCAGTTCCCAATGAACGCGAGATCCTGGTGTGAACACACACCAGGATCTCATTGATGAGCCACGGCCCACCACTCGAAAGGAGCAGTAGGCATGAAACTCTTTTTTCCTTACCTCAGCATGTTGCTGGTCGTGGGTGTGAGTGTCTCACCGGGCCTGGCACAATACCCTTATGCTGATGTGTACGGCTGCGAGAGCAACCCGACCGGCAATCCCATCGGCGGGGGAGAGGGTTACACCGACATCCTCACAACCGGCGATTATATCGTGACGACGGTTGATGAACTGCTGGACGCGCTGGGCAAGGCTCAAACCGGGGAAGTGATCTTCGTTCCGGATGGCGCTCAGATTGACTTGACCGGACGTGGCAACATCGTCATCCCGGGAGGCGTAACCTTGGCCGGCACACGCGGCCTCAACGGATCAGCGGGCGCTCGGCTCTACAACACCCCACCTGCGTACTTCACCGGCTTCCGCACGGGTGGCGAGAATGTCCGGCTCACGGGCCTGCGCTTCGATGGCGGTCACGGGGAGAGGCCGCGCGAGGTCTGGCGGGACTACTTCTTCCTCATAGGTCACCGCGGCGCCGAAGTTGACAACTGTGAGATATGCAACTTCAGCGCCACGGGCATAGGTGTCGGGGGCTACGCCACCCGCACCCATATCCATCACAACGATTTCCATCATATTCAGCGCGACGGCCTCGGCTATCCCATCTCCGTCCGCGCCAGCGACGTCCGCGTGATTGCCAACAAGTTCGACTACGGCCGCCACCACGTCGCTTCCGCCGGCACCCCTGGCTGCGGGTATGAAGCGGCCTGGAACCTCATCGGTCCCAATGCCACCAGCACCAATTTTGACATGCACGGGGGCCGTGATCGCAGCGACGGCACTGACATCGCCGGCGACTGGATGCACATCCATCACAACACTTTCCTCTGCACCAGACGCCATGTCGGCATTCGCGGGAAGCCCTCTCAGGGCGCTGAAGTCCACAATAATTGGTTTGCCCGGTCGGCCCAGGAATCCGTCTATGCCACCGGCAACACCCGCGTGTACAACAATGTTACAGGGCCGGATAAGACGCCACAAGCCGACCCGTTCAAGATCACTGTACTGCTGGAAGGCAACGTCCCGGCGATGGAGCCGTGCGAGGATGAAGCCAGACCCCGCTGGCTGGATAACTGACTATTACTTACCTGCATAGGTCCGTGCAACATCGCAACACTGCCGTTGCCGTCGGAGGGGCCGGCCGAACGTAGTGAGACCGGCCCGTTGCCACTCGATAGGTAATATGGATTCATGCCGGTAAGCACTAGCCCACAAGACGCGTAGCTCGGCCTGAGTGTGGCGCTCTTTGCCACACTCAGGTGAGAACGGGGGTACCCGCGCCGCAGGCGTGGGTCAGTTCTCAGCTTCCAGCCCGAGGTCGTTGGCTATGACAGTGTGTCATTTTGCGGTACTTTGCAAGAATCACTCTACGTGCCCATAGACGGCCTGTCTGTCCAATATTGCCAAGTGTCCCATTCCATTCACGAATAATCCAGGCTAGACATGCTTCGGCAGCCAGCCGAACGGTCTGCAGATGTAGCAACAGCAAAGCCGCGCAACCGCCGTGTAGCTGAGACGCAGATTGACTGCATAACTGGAGGAGACGCTGATGAGATGTGCAGGCACCCTTTCTCTGACCACCCTTTTCCTGCTGCTGGCTGCCACAATATGGCCACAGCAGGCGCACGATCGACTCGGAGATCCTCTTCCGGCGGGCGCGGTGCAGCGCCTGGGCACCACCAGAATGAAAGGCAATTACTCCGCCCACGCGTACCTTCCGGACGGTCGGGGATTGCTGGCGATCGGCGCAAACCTCGAAATCTGGGATCTGGCCCGGGGTGAGAGGCTCGAGTCACTGCCGCTAGCCCACTCCAGCATCAAGAGCCTGCGAGTCAGTAAGGACGGTAGCAAGCTGCTCTTCCGCGACCTTGGAGATGTGGTGGAATGGAGTTTGGAGCAGCGCAGGGAGTTGCACCGCTTTCCCGCCAATCAGCCCGGCTTCACCAGGCCAACCGGGCACTCGAGTTCTTCGGTGGAATACTCTCCGGACGAAACCCGGGTGCTGACCACCGGCGGGCTGCCGCCCAGTCTCAAAGAGTTTGACCTGGCCAGCGGCCGGGAACTGCTCAGCATTGATGGCAAGGACGCCCTCACCGGCGAGCGGGGGCAGGCTAGTTTCTTCACTCATGGCATCTACGCCCCGGACGGCAAGACGGCATTTGTCGTCGGCGGCTATGACTACTGCGCGGCCCACTTTGATCTGGCCACTGGCCGGCAACTCCACCGCTTCCTCACCGGCCATCACTCCTATCATATCTGCTTCTCATCCGATGGCGAGCGCATCCTCGTCGGCAGTCGCAGCTATGCCAGCGAGTGGCAGATTGACGGGTACAAGCAGTTGCAGCGCTACAAAGGCGGCGCACCCGGCGTGGCCTACTGCCATGATCCCGACCAGATCCTTACCGGCACCAGAAACGGCGAGATCCGGCGCTGGGACCGCAAGACCGGTGAGGTCATCATGCAGTGGCAACGGTATTACCTGCCGGGCGAGACCGCGCGCTTCGTAACCCGTCTTCGGGTCTCACCCGATGGCAAGTATGTACTGGCCTACGGCCGCGGTATGGTGACTGAAAGCGACCTGGCCACCGGTGAACCACGGGCGAGCTGGGCTACCCATGCCACCAGCGTGGAGGCAGTCGCGTTGCTGCCGGATGGCAGGCGCGTAGTCAGCGGCTCCAGCGACGGCACAATCCGCCTGTGGGACGCGATCACCGGCGAGGCCCTGCGTACCATACAAAGCCCTGAGCCGGGCAGCATCTTCGCTTACGTGGCCGTCTGCGCTTCACCCGACGGCGACACAATCGCGTCCGGGGACTACAACGGCATCATCAGGGAGTTCTCGCTGACCGACGGCTCGCTCATCCGCAAGCTCGAGGGCCATTCCGGGTACATTCGGGCGCTTCACTATACCGCTGACGGCCGGCGCCTGCTCAGTTGTGCCGATGACGGCTCCGCGCGGGTGTGGGCTGCTGACAGCGCCGAGCCGGTGGCCGTACTGCAGGGACACCGCGGCGGAGTACTGGCGGTGGCTTGGTCCCCCGACGGTACGCAGGTGGCCACTGCCGGCCGTGACGAGACCGTCCGCCTCTGGGACCTGGCCAAAGCTGAACAGCTACGGAAGCTGGAGGGGCACCGCAGTTGGGTCTGCGGTGTTGGCTTTGCCGACGCAACAACGCTTGTCTCTGCAGGCGCAGATCAGCGCATCATTCGCTGGGACGTCAACTCCGGTGAGATACTTTCCGAGATGGATCAGGGAGCGCGAGTGCAAAGCCTGGTGGTGGCCGCCGACGGCACCAGAGCCTATGCAGCCGGGTCTGACGGCGTGATTGTCGGCTGGGATCTGGCCGGCGGTGAGCGGGTGGGTACGTGGTCCGGCCACCGGGGCGCCGTGACGGCACTGGCCCTTTCCCCTGACGGCTCAATGCTCGTTTCAGCTTCTTTGGACTCGACGCTGCTGGTCTGGGAGTTGCCACAGCCTGACTAATCCAGAATCCAGGGGACTGTCCCTTTAGGCACTGTCCCCGCCCAGTCAGATATGTTTCCGTAGGTCGGGCATCCCGCAGGCCCTGCCTGCCCTGAGCTTGTCGAAGGGAGCCTGTCGAAGGGCTGCCCGACTCCGTTGCCGAAAATCTTGCGCACCGGCAAAAAAAGATGAAAAAAACCTCTGACTCACCTGCTGTATATAGTAGTGGGGAACAAGAAAAATCTGATTCCGGGCACACCATACTTACTTGTGCGGCATCAGCCAGGGGTTGAGTTGACAGGAGTGGAGAATCAAGTACGGCGTCCCCAGAATTAAGGGGACTGTCCGTATCAGGGAGCCGGTTTGCGAATGTGGGTCTGGCGGCGTCCCCAGAATTAAGGGGACTGTCCCTTTAGGGACTGTCCCCGCCCAGTGTCGGGTACCTCGCGCTTCCCTTTCTTGTCACGCAGCTCGGGCTTCCCAGATATATTTCCGTGGGTCGGGCATCCCGCAGGCCCTGCCTGCCCTGAGCTTGTCGAAGGGAGCCTGTCGAAGGGCTGCCCGACTCCGTTGTCGTTGGCCCCTCTCCCGGGTACCCACTCCTTCGGAGTAGGTGCGGCTTCCTAGCCTGTCAATGCTGTTGCCGTTGTAGGGGCGCATGGCATGCGCCCTGTTGGTACAGTTTGGCTAGCGACTTGAGGGCGCACGCCGTGCGCCCCTGCGTGTCGGAGATTGTGTGAAGCGTCAAGAGCCTGGCCTCCTGCGACTTATGGGTAATGCATAGCCCTGCGGGAGAGGGGAATTGAAGCGGTGAGGGCGTCGTTGCAGTTCGGAGGGGCCTACCGCCTCACCTTCGCGCAAAAACCCAATGCATGCTTAATTTTTTCTACTTTGCATGCAAAGTACCATTTACTGCCCCTAGTAACAAAGCCCGTAGGATCAGGGGTTCGTGGCGTTGG